>JAFOXT010000294.1 GCA_017425745.1 Clostridia bacterium
GCCCTTGACTTTCGACCAAGTGAAAACAGAAGGGTCTGAAATATCAACAGTTTCTTCGGTTTTATTTGCCGCAATACCGATGAAAGCTTTTCCTTCAGGCTCTGTTGTAATGCCTGTGCCGTTTTCATCGTCAGCATAAGCAATCCAAGTATAGAACACTCTGCTTTTTGCAATAGCTGAAAACTGTTGAGCAAGTTCAATTACCTTGTCTTCAATACCGCTACCCTTAAGGATGTTTTCGCCTAAAGTCGCTTTTATTGACTGCTTAACAACCGAAGTAACAAGCTTTAATAATCTTGTAGACAGATAGAGCTTTCCGTTTTCGTCAATAACATTAACCCTGTCACCAATCCTTGCACTTTCAGGAAGCTCAGTGATCTCAACTTCATAGTTAACTTCTTTATCACGAATCTTTTTGAGTTCTTCAATGGCTTTTTCGCAAAGAACTGCTTGACTTGTAGTGTCATAAGTGAATGTTTTGACTATGTGACCTGCAGTTTGTTCATCGTCATTGCCTTTCCACAAGTAACGCTCCCAATTTTTCAGAGCTTCACGGGATTTCAACACATCACCGTCAACATAAAAATCCCCGTCATCGTAGCTGTGATTCAGCAGAGTTATAGGGTTTTCTCCGTCAGCCGGTGAGCTTCCTTTTGGCTTAAGAGCTGTAGCAAGGTTGTTTATAGTCTTTTTTGTAACAATACTGTCAATTTGCTTGTTGAGCCTTAACTGAATGTCAGTGTCTTTTCCTCGCTGTTCGTATATGTTAATGAGCTTTCTTGTAACCTGAAGCCCTTTAACCTCAAAGCTGAAGGAAATTTCACAGTCGTTAAACTCTTTCGCAATGCTGAGAAGTCTTGCAGTGCCTGTTTGTTCATCGGCAAACTTCAACTTACGGGTAATACCTTCAAGTTCATTTACACCGATTTCCCAACCTGCATCACTTGCGGTTCTTTCTACATAGTGGCCTATTTCGTAAAAATCGTTTGCTTCGTAAGGCTCAATAATATCATTGAGCAAGTCAAGACCTGCATCTTCAGCATAGATATACGCTGTCTGTCGCTTTGTGTCGATTTCGCAGTCGATAATGGTATAAAACTCGTTTTCGCCCTTATCACTTCTCAAGAGGTAGTTTCCTACCTCTGTTATTCCTTCGACCTTTGCTCTGTTGCTTTTGTCAAATGACAATTCACATTCAAAAGCAGAAGCACCGCTGTCAACATCTTCTGTCTTTGCATCGTTAGTAATAACAATGCCCTTTGGAAGGCTTGTTGAAGCAGTGCCTATAATATTCATAAGTCTATCCGCAAAATAAAGAATCATAAGAACACCTCTCTATATCTCACCCTGAAATTAGGTGCGAATTTATCTGTAACCCAATCTGAATACGAATATCCGATCTGATTAAGTCCGGGGGTAAGATAGAAGTTTTCCCAATCGTTACCCAATGCACCGAGAGAAGGGGTAAGAATGTCGTTGAGATAAACTTCGCCGTTCTTGCAGTCAGCTGTAACAACATCGTTTGAACTGAACTTATTCGGAATATCTTCCCAAGTTTCACTGTTGTTTTTTACGAATTTCGCCCAATATAAGCCGTTGTAGCTGAGGATAGGCTTGTTATTAGGGTCATTACCATACTGACCCATAAAGAAGGTTATTTCCTTAACAAGAGTGTCTTTAATTGCCTTGTCACTGAAGGTCTTTTTCATACCACCAATGTTAAACTCAACTTTTGAGCCACTCTTTTTGATTGTTGAGGTTTTGACCGTTGTTATGCCCTTTGCAGAGCTGTTATTGCCGAAATATTTGTTATTGTAAGACAAGTCAATGTCTGTAGTGAGAACATTTTTACCGTTTA
>JAFOXT010000295.1 GCA_017425745.1 Clostridia bacterium
GCAAGAGAAGTAAGCTTCTGCGGTTCAAAGGCAGAAACAGGCACAGGTAACTATAATCCTGCTCCCGTATCAGCTGCAGCACCTGCTCCCTCATATCAGACAGCAGCTCCCGGTGATTTTGAAGAAATCACAGACGACGAAGATTTACCCTTTTAATTGCATTTGATGCAAAGTTAATTTTACGAACAGGAGGAAAATTCTCATGGCATTTGAAAAAGGCGCTCGCCAGAACAGAAAGTCACGCAAGAAGGTTTGCGCATTCTGTGTTGATAAAGTAGAAGAAATCGACTACAAGGATGTTCAGAAGCTCAGAAAGTTCACATCAGACAGAGCTAAGATCCTTCCCCGCCGTGTAACAGGCACATGTGCTAGACATCAGAGAGAGCTTACAACAGCTATCAAGCGTGCTCGTCAGGTAGCTCTCATGGCTTACACAGCTGACTAATTAAACTGTCGCATTAAGCGCAGAACAAAACAAAAATATCACCGGACCTTGAAAAAGGCTCGGTGTTTTGTTTTTAGCCGTTTTTCATCAAAGGCGCAGTAAGCGTCTTCATAATACTGTGTACATGCAAAAAATACCGCAGACCTTTTACAGTCTGCGGTAGCTTTTCATTTATTTGTTAATACCGATAAGAGCGAGAAGCTTATCAAAGTCAGTAAGTAACTTGAAAAGGTCCATAATAAGAGTCTTTACAAAAGCAAAGATGTTACGGTTCTTATCGGGCTTTACAACTTCCATATTGTCTTCATTTTCTGTGAAGCTGTCGGTCTTTTCGTAAGTAAAGGTTGAAACAGTAGCTGAGTGGTCTGAAATTGAATCACCTACGCTGTTGCGGAAGAACTTGTATTCAAAGTCTGTAGCTGTAAGCTTCACACCGTCACCGTCTCTGTAAAGAACCTTGTCAAGTGAATCCCAGTGGCCGAAGTAGTCGCCTTCATAACCTTTGATATTGTCATAGTCACCGCCGTTTACAACTTCAATCCAGTTGTCCTTGAAGCCGCAGCCGTCAATAAGCTCACTGCGGAAAACATTGCGGCTTGCTTCGCCCTTAAGGTGGTGAGCTGTGTTGAAGTCGCCTGCAATAATAACGGGACGTGAAGTACCTCTTGCTTTGATGATTTCAGCAAGCTGACGGAAGTTGTCGCTTCTTGCTTCAACTGAACCCTTGTCGCCGTAAGCGTCAGCGTGAATTGTGTAGAAATCAAGGAGGACACCGTCTTCAAGCTCAATGCAGGTATAAAGAATACCCTTGGGAGTAAGCTCGTCAGCACCGCCTTCAATAACGCCTGAAAGTGATCTCCATGTGGTTCTTTCCTCGTTGTAAAGCTTATACTTTGAGAAAATGTTGAGTCCGTCACCACCGGGAACACCGCCTGTGTGGTAAGTCCAATAGGGATAGAGTGTTTTGCTGAGGTCCTGCACCATCATATCGTGGAAGGTGAAATCCTCCTGAACTGCGATGATGTCACAACCGCTTTTGTTGAAAAGATTGCCCAGTGCTGCCTGGTTGTAGGGTACATCACCGCTTACGGGAAGACCTGCAACATTGTAGCTGAGAATTTTTACTTCCTTGGGCTCTGCTGCAAATGCACACACTGAGAAAGCTGTAGCAACGAGCAGAACTGCAAGAACAATGGAAATACTTCTTTTAAATTTGTTCATAGTTAATACTCCTTATTCAAAATATTAGGGTAAATTAAGTATATATTATTGCAGTTATGTTGCTCAAGTAGAAATTGTAACTAAATAATTAACTGAATGTTAACAATAGTTGTCATTTATCTTACCTGTTTTAAGAGAGTTTTCTGCCTCTTGACGAACATATTGCAATCTGTTAAAATACAGTAAGAAAAAAATACGGGAGATGAAAAAATGAAGATGAACTTCCCTTTGTCAGAAAAACTTACAATTACCTCTCACACCGGCTGTGAGGGAACAGAATACAACTCAGCCGAGTCTATCCGTGTGGGTGCTCAATACGGCAGTATTATTGAGGTAGACCTTAATTTTACAAAATCAGGTGAGCCCGTTCTTGCCCATACCTTTGCTAAAAAAAGCACACTGTCTCTTGACGGAGCCTTTAAGGTTCTTTCTGAGCTTTCAGACACAAAAATGAATATTGATGTAAAAATCGGTCCCGACCTTAAAAAGGTTTATGAGCTTGCAAAAAAGCACGGTGTTGAAAAGAGAATTCTTTATACCGGCATAGAAAAGGAAAAGCTTGTTTCTGCTAAAAGAGATACACCTGAAATACCTTTCTACTATAATGCAACCGTAACAAGATTAAAAATGCTCAGAAAGGGATACATAGATTTTCTTGTAAACGAAACCAAAAAGCACGGAGCAATCGGTATCAATATGAGCTACAAGCCTTGTACTAAGGAGCTCGTTGATGCTTTTCATAAAGAAGGACTGCTTGTTTCTCTTTATACCTGCAACGATGA
>JAFOXT010000296.1 GCA_017425745.1 Clostridia bacterium
GCAAGGACAATCCCATGAATGCTCAGCGCTGTTCCACTTCAGGGCACACCCTAAGTGAGGACAGCGTTTTTTGCTTGGCACAAGAAAGCTTTTTGCAGTTTCAAATCCGTTAAGAAAAAGCTGTGGTCTGAGCATACTTCTGGAGGGTGACAGCAAATCTTCATAGTCATTTTTTCTGCTCGTTATCATATCAGAGAGCACATCAGCTGCAACCATCGAGCCCGTAACGCCCCATTTATTAAAGCCTGTGGTCACATAAAGCTCTGCTGTATTCTTTGAATATCTGCCCACATATGGCACTCCGTCAAGGCTCATACAATCCTGAGCTGCCCAATGAAATTTCTCTGTAGCTGAAGGATAGTTTTTCTTTGCAAAGTCACGCAGCTCTCTCCAACCGCCGCCTTTTTTACCTGTGCGATGGTCACCGCCCCCAATAAGCAGTAAATTGCCGTAGCAACGAAAGGACATACCGTCTTTTTTGTCGTCAACATACATTCCGTCACAGCTTCCTGCACCATCAAGGGCAATTACATAGGAGCGGTGCTGATAAAGCTTCATAAAGTAAAGTCCGTGTCGGTCGATAAAAGGAAAGTGAGTTGCAACAACAATTTTCTCCGTCTTTATCTGCGCCTTATCGGTTTTAACTATGTTACCTCTGACCTCTTTCACAAAGGTGTTTTCATAAATTTTTATCCCGTGAGCAAGCCCTTTTGCAAAGCGTACAGGATGAAACTGTCCCTGATTAAAAAATCTTACTGCGCCAAAGCTCAGCACAGGCACAGGCAGCCGTCTTTCAAGCTGAGCTTCATAGTCAAGTGCCCTGAGCGCATTCATTTCATCACAAAGCTTTTTCTCGCTTTCGGCAGTATAGACGTAGTTGTCCTGTCTTTCAAAGCCACAGGGTATTTTTGCACACAGTCTGCTGTAGCTTTCAACGGCTTCAAGGTTCATTTTCAGATAAAGCCCTGCTTTTTCCTTACCGAAATCCTTCAGTAGCTTATGATAGATAAGTCCGTGCTGAGCAGTAATTTTAGCTGTTGTGTTACCGCTTTCGCCGTTCATAAGTCTGCCTTTTTCAACAAGGACACAATCAACGCCCTTTTCCTTCAGCTTATATGCAGTAAGCAAGCCTGCAAGTCCGCCACCGATAACAAGCACATCAGTTTTTATATTTTCTGAAAGCTCACCGAAAGACGGCAGAGCTTCCGTTGCATTCCAAAGTGAACAAGCTCTTTTACTTTTTTCTGACATTCCCATCACCTCAGAGTTATTATTTCCCTACTTTAAGAATTTATAAAGCAGATTTGCTAAATATGCACCATTTCTTAACTATCTATTGACAAAGACATAGATTTGTAATAGAATATAAGTGACCTAAATTTAACAAGGAGGTACTGAAAATATGATTCCCGAAAACGAATTCTTTGCTTTTGTTACTGAGTACAAGGCAGACATCATTGCATTTATCCAGGCTATTATCAATTTCTTCACAACTATTTTCTCAAGTGAAGAAGCATAATCAGAAAGATACTTTTAAAGCAGCACAGTTCATTCTGTGTTGCTTTTTTGTTTGTGTACAAATCTTGACAAAGCTTAACAACACTGATAATATTGATACATAATAAAAAAGGAGGACTCTCAATGAAAACTTCAAAAAAACTGTTTTCGCTGATTTTTGCAATTGTTTTGATTGCATCTTTAAGCCTGGCAGTCCATGCGGTTAAGTCAGACACTGAAAACCCTGTCAGCATCGTTGTAGAAACAGACAAAAACAGCTACAGCTACACAAAAATTGCCACCTTCAACGTTACTGTTACCAACTCAGGCGACACCGTTATTAAAGATGTTACAGCTCAGGTTGTTTTTGACAAGCTTTCGCCTGTTGCAAAAGGCAGCAACACCCACAAAAAAGAAGCAAAAGAATTAAAGCCAGGTGAAAGTCTTTCTTTCTCATACAAGGCTACTTTACATCCCGACAAAAACAAGCTGAATTTCTTTCAGAAGATAATTATGTGGTTCGTTCAGTTTTTCAACAGCGGCTATGATGTTTCAACCGAAAGAATCAACGACGGAAGAAATGTAACCGAGCATATTACTGAAATCAACTTCGGTAAGAACAGACCTATCAACATTATTGAAGTTGCTTACAATATGGATGCTATCCCCGAATCACCCGATACGCCCGATGAACCCGAAGTGCCTGATGTACCCGATGAACCCGACACACCCGATATTCCGGATAACGGTACACCCGAAAAGGTTACAGGAATAACCATCACCGAGCTGGGTTCAGCCTATGTTTCACTTATGTGGGAGCCTTCAAAAAATGCAGACAGTTATCTTCTGCTGATAAGACCTAAGGGTACTTCTGTATGGACTTCTAAGGTTACCACTCACAATGCTTTCACATTCAGCGGACTTTCTTCAGAAACTGCTTATGAGATTATTATTTATGCAAGTAATAACGGTGTTTTAAGCAAAAAGTCAAATACAATTACGATCATTACGGAAGCATGGATTGAGGAGCCGACTGAAGCACCTTCCGAAGAAGAAGACACAACCGAAGCACCTTCGGAAGAAGACACAACATTCTGGCCGTGGTGGGAGGAGGAAACTACAACTGAAGCACCTTCCGAGGAGGTAACAACTGAATACTGGCCTTGGGAGGAAGAAACCACCGAACCTCCCGCAGAGGAAGAAACCACTACCGAAGCTCCGTCAGAAGAATACACAACATCCTGGCCGTCAGAAGAAGAAACTACAACTGAAGCTCCGTCAGAAGAAGAAACTACAACTGAACCAATAAGCAGTTCAATGTTAGAAGTATATGACCTTAAATATGTTTCTTCAACCGATTCTTCTATAACTGTTACATGGTCAAAAAATTATTATGCTAACTCCTATTTACTGCTTTATTCTGAATACGGTAGTAATAATTGGCGTGCCATCACAACCGTATCAACAATATGTACTATAAAAAATCTTAAGGCTGATACTCCGTATCAAATCAAAGCAACAGGTTACAACGGAATCTACGGCTACTACTCACCAAATTTAATAATATATACTAAATCGAAATCTGCAGCTCTCACTGCAACAAGTGTTGATGCAAACAACATCAAGCCCAGCTGGGAAGCTCTCAGCGGTGCTTCAACCTATGATGTTCAGTACTATTCATCAGTAGATGATGAATGGCTTACTATACCTGAAGCACCCCTTCTTACAGAAAGAACTTTCACTGACAAACCAAATAAGAGCGGACGTCAGCACTGCGGTTATCTTTACCGCGTAGTAGGTCGCAACAGTCTTGGCGACCAGATTGGTGTAACAAAAACAGTAACAGGTACAACAAAGGGTCTTACTGTTACTCAGGATGACTATTCAGCAACCATTTCATGGGATTCAATTTCAAACGTTAAGAACTACTCACTTCTCACATATGTAAAGAATCTCGGTTCTGTTCC
>JAFOXT010000297.1 GCA_017425745.1 Clostridia bacterium
CTTCCTTTCACAGGTATTTACGGAATCACAAAGGCTGCCCTTGAAAAGTATGCATTCTCACTGAGAATGGAAACAAATCTTCTCGGCATTCCCGTTTCAATTATCAGACCCGGTGCAGTAAAGACAGGTCTTCTCAATGTTTCAACAGACGCGCTTGAAAAGTTTGTTGAAAACACAAAGCTTTATAAATGTAATGCTTCAAGATTCAAGGGCATTGTTGACAGCGTTGAATCAAAGAATGTACCTGCTGAGGCTATTGGCGAAATTGTGCTGAAAGCACTTACAGATAAGGTTCCCCAGTATGTTTACAACATTAACAGAAATCCTCTCCTCAGACTTCTCAACAGTCTTCCTCAGAGAGCACAGGTTATGGCTATCGGTCTTATCCTTAAAAATTAAATATGGCGGTGTGGAACAGCACTTAATCAGACTACTGAGAAATGTGCAAGATGGCGTTTTCTTTGCTCCGAAGCTGTACATTGGTACTGCGAGAGGGCAAAAAAACGTCAAGTGCAAAAGATTAAAGGACACAACTCGATGTTGTGTCCTTTAAATATTTAGATTAACTTTTGAAATATCTGAACTATTTATTTTTTATTCTTCTTTTGCACGGTCTTGTGCGTTTATCGGCAGTCTGGGAATATCGATGAAAATTAAAAACACCCGGGATTTACCGAGTGCTTTTAAAAGGAGAAAATATGAAGAAAACATTATAGTGGAGAAATCTTATTTAGGTTAACCGAGGTTTGTCTCTCTCGATTACGTGCATATGATACTACATATTTTCAGAAAAATCAAGTGTTTTTTGCGAAAAAAATCACATTCTATCTTTTGGTTAAAATGCAAGAAGATATATTTGAAAAATTATGCAAAATGCACAACGAAATGAGCATTCAGACAAAGAAAAAGAGGGCTACCGTATGCGATAGCCCATAAAATACAGTATGATTTTATTCGCCAAGACCTAATGATGCCTTGATTTCAGCAATGAAAACTTCAAGATATCCGAAAATAGTCTTGAATGCGTCAATAACCTTCTGTAAAGCTTCCATTTCATATCCTCCTTGGTATACTTTTACATTTCTTACAAGTAGATAGTAGCAAAATGAAATTACTTTGTCAATAAAAGTGTATAATATTTTCAAAAAAATTAACACAAACACCTTAAAATATGTTACAATATCACTGAAAAAACAAGGAGGTTGTTAACAATGTTTAATCTTGGCAAAATTATTTCAGCGGTAATAGCGTTTGTTATGATGATGCTTCCGTCGGCACAGAAGCCTGCGGAGCAAAAATGTAAGCCTGAATTCAGCGGCACCTTTATACAGTCCTGGATGACATGCGTGTGGGACGATGACAGATGGGTTCAGGAAGTGGCAAATATGAAGAAAGCAGGAATTGACTACCTTGTTCTTCAGGGCCTTGCTGATAAAGGCTCAGAAAGTCTGGGCGGCATATGGAATGTTTATTACGACAGCGACGTTGAGGCTCTTGAGGACGGAGTTTACGGCGGCGACTGCCTTGAAATTGCGCTGAAGCACTGCGAGGATGCAGGAATAAAGGTTTTTGTGGGTCTTACAATGTTTGACGATTTTTGGACTGAGTCAGCTTTCGGAAATCAGTATCAGGAAATCTGCGAAGTAGCTGCTGCTATGATTGAAGATATATATAATAAGTATGGTGAAAAGTATGACGACAGTCTTTATGGCTGGTACTTCACTCCGGAAATAAGCAACGGTTATCTCTGTCAGCTTTCACTTAACGGTATAATCAAGGGCCTTAACACTGTAATTGACGGAATAAATAAAACTGACGAAGCAATGCCTCTGCTTCTCAGCCCCTACTATTCAGAATATACGGCACTGGGTCCCGTGGCTACCCTTTGTAATTATGTGAGATTTTTCAATAAGGTTAACTTCCGTGACGGTGACATTTTTGCTCCTCAGGATGCAGTCGGTGCAAAATGGACAAGAGAAAAAAGCCTTGAAATGACATGGAA
>JAFOXT010000298.1 GCA_017425745.1 Clostridia bacterium
CAAGGTCGCCTTCACCCTCACAGATGTAGTTTATGTTAAGTCCCTTTACGGTTTTGTTCATAACGGGTGCTTCCTTTCAGTAATTTGTTAATACCAACTACTTATTATAACATATTCACTCTGAAATTTCCATATTTATCTCAATTTATTATTAAAATATTTTATGAAAGAAACTTCTTCTTTAAAACTCTTACGGCATCTTCCTTGGTAAAGGAGCCGGGAGTGAATTTGAAATTGTTGGGAATGCTGTCGAAACGAAGAGTGTATTTTTCAATTTCCTCTTCTGTCATGGTAATACCCTTTACATCGGTGAGCTCGTTTATAATTTTTACGAATTCCTCCATATCGGTGTTCATAATTGAAAGGATACGGTCGGTTTTTGCTTTTTCGAATTATGCACTTCTTCTGATAAAGTCCTCCATATAAACGGTACAAGCCTTGCCGTGAGGAACATTGTAGTTTTCTGTAAGGATATAGCCGAGAGGGTGAGGAAAGGCTGTTCCGCAATAAGCAAGTGTAACGCCTGCATAAAGTGAGCCGTAGTAAAGCTTTTCACGAAGGGCACTGTCGGGAAGAGCCTTTTCGTTATAGAGATATGTGAGACCTTCCCAGATAAGCTCAATTGCCTTTTCACCGAAAAGGGTGGGAATGTCGCTGCACTTGATACTCATATAGCCTTCGATTGCGTGAGCAAGAGCGTCAAGAGCAGTTGAAACTGTAATATCGTAGGGTACAGTTTCTGTGTAAGTACTGTCTGCAAAAGAGAGGGTAGGGTAGCAGTCGTCAGGAGCAATACTGCCTTTTCTTCCTGTTTCGGGATTGGTAAGCACGCTTACTCTGCCAACCTCACTGCCCGTACCTGCAGTTGTGCCAACAAGAGCAATAGGAAGAGCCTTTTTTCTGTTTGTTACGGAATAAATATCTGTAAGGGAAAATTCGGGGTTGGTTGCATAAACGGCAACAGCTTTTGCAGCGTCAAGAGGTGAGCCTCCGCCGATACCGAAAATAAAGTCAGCACCGAATTCTCTTGCAAGCTTGCCTGCCTCGTGACAGTGGTCAAGTCTGGGGTTGGGGCCTATTTTATCGTATACGGTGAATTCAATATTGTTTTCAGTAAGAGCTTCCTTGACATCTGAAAGAGCACCTGAAAGCACAGCACTTTTTCCGCCTGTTACAATGATGCATCTCTTGCCTAAAGCTGAAAGAAGGTGGGCGTTATTTTTAACGGCATTTTTGCCGCTTACTACTTTTACGGGAATGTTAAGATTGAAATCCATATTGGCACCTCGCTTATTATTATAATATTACATCATATATTATAGCCAATTTTATCCTTTTGTGCAAGAATTATTTGAATACACTTGAAAAAAACTGAAAAATGTTATAGAATAAACTGATACATTATGGGGATATGTTTTTAAATTGATATTTTATTCCCTTGTGTTACTTACTTTTCTTAATTTTTGGTGATGGATTATGACAAACAGAAAGAGAATAATCAGCATGGCTGCCGCTGTGTTTTTTACAGCATTAATTGTTTTGTCTGTTTGGTTTATATCTGAAAGAAACGAAAAATTTACCCTTACAGAAAAAAGCGTAATTGCTATGGGTACGGTGGTAACGGAGAAAATTTATTCCGAAAATCCGGGTACGGCAATAAACGACATAACGGCTGTTATAAACGGCCTTGAAGATACAATTTCCTGGCGAAAGGAAAGCTCTGCCGTAGCAGTTCTCAATAAAGATGGTGCAGTGCAGAACAAATATCTCGGTGAGGCAATTTACGATATGCAGGCTCTTTCAAGGCTCACTGACGGAAAATTTGACCTTACCGTGGGTAAAGTCAGCAGACTCTGGGGTATAGGTGAGGAAACACAGAGAGTGCCTTCAGAAAAAGAGATAAAGGAAGCGCTCAGAACAGTAGGCACTGACAAGGTGCAGGCTCAGGGCTACACCCTTACGGTTGATGAGGGTACACTTCTCGATTTCGGTGCAATCGGAAAGGGCTTTGCCTGTGACCTTATTTATATCTATCTTCAGAATACAAAAATTGACGGTGCTATAGTTTCTGTAGGCGGCAGTGTTGTTGCTTACGGTGATTATAACAAAAAAGGTGATAAATGGCGTGTTGCTGTAACTCACCCGAGAGAAACCGATAAATACCTCGGTGTGATTTCTCTTGACGAAGGCTTTGTTTCAACCTCAGGTGACTATGAGCGCTATTTTGAAGAGGACGGCAAGAGATACCACCATATTCTTGACGCAACAACGGGTTATCCTTCAGAAAGCGGACTTATCAGTGTTACAGTTGTGGCTGAAAGCGGTATAATGTCTGACGCACTTTCAACTGCCTGCCTTCTTGTAGGTGAAAAAAAGGCGATTGAAATTCTTGAAGGTGCAGGTGCTTCGGCAATTCTCGTTGATGAAAACCTCAATATAACCACAGTAGGTGAAATTGATTTTGAAAAGCAGTAAACTGCCCTTTTTAAAGGGAGATATTCTTCTTATTCTTTTCCTTTGTATTATAATTGTGCTTTTGTTTGTGCCGTCGTTTTCGGGTGCAGATGAAAAACTCACTGCAGAGATTTTTTATGAGGGCGAGCTTGTAAGTACAGTCAGCCTTTCTGAAAAGGAAAAGGAAGAAATGACCGTAGGCAACTGTGTACTTCTTTTAGAAAAAGACGGTGTAAGCTTTGTTTCCTCAGATTGTCACGATAAGCTTTGTGTAAAAAGAGGAAAGCTAAAACGAAAGGGCGACACAATGGCATGTGTACCCGAAAGGGTTGTTGCAGTTATAAAAGGGGAAAGCAAAGAGGATTTCCATATTGCAACGTATTAAAATGCATAATGCATAATGCAAAATGCAAAATGTCGGGTCGCTTCGCTCCGATTATATCCGTGTCAGCTTACTACTAAGCCTTTATATTCATACCGCCAAAGCAGAAAAATAAATTCGGCGGGTAGAGTTTTCATTATTCAGATTATCAAAAGCGGATAAAATCAACTCTTTATCCTTTATAACTAAGCTTATTACGCAGACGATTTCTGACAATTTGCAGAAATATAAACCTGCGACCATAATTTTGCATTTTGCACTTTGCATTTTGCATTCAATGCCTGTTGAGGTGATTTTTTGAAAACAAACAAAACAGCCTTTCTCGGAATAATGGCTGCACTTTCATTAGTGCTGTCCTTTCTTGAAAGTATGCTTATACCTGATGTACCTTTTCTGCCCGTCGGGGCAAAGCCGGGACTTTCCAATGTGGTTACAATGCTTGTGGCCTCAACTATGGGCTTTCCCGGAGCAATTTCAATAACACTTATAAAGGGTATTTTCGCCCTTATTACAAGAGGCTTCACAGCTTCGGTTATGAGCCTTTCAGGGGGAATACTGAGCACAGTGGTGCTCTGCCTTGTAATTAAACTTAAAGATAAGGCGTTTTCCTTTATTGGTATAGGAATTATTTGTGCCGCTATGCACAACATCGGTCAGCTTATGGCTGCCATGGCAGTGTCCGGCACGTATTCACTTATAAATTATTTGAAATACCTTTTGATTTTTTCTCTTATAACGGGAAGCGTAACGGGCTTTATGCTTACAGTGCTTATGCCGAGGATTGAGAAAATCACTTTCAAAGAAAAAACAGTGTAAAAAAATAAGGAGATGAATTCATGAGCAAAAAGACTCAGGGTGTTCTTTCTGCTGTCAGACGAGGTCGTGGCGGCGTAAGAGTATCCCACAGCAAAAACACAGCTGAAATGCCTGTTGAAAGAATGCCCATACCCTCAAAGGTTGTAATTTCAATGCAGCAGCATATCGGTGTACCCTGTACTCCTCTTGTAAAAGTGGGTGATATGGTAACAGTAGGTCAGAAAATCGGTGACTCTGACAAGTTTATTTCTGCACCAATCCATGCAACAATTTCAGGTAAGGTAACTGCTGTAGGCGATATCAAGCTTGCAAACGGTATTATCACAAAGGGCGTTACTATTGAAAGTGACGGCGAAATGAAAATGTGCGAGGATATAAAGCCTCCCGTTGTAACTAATAAGGAAGAGCTTTGTGCAGCTGTACGTGAGTCAGGTCTTGTAGGTCTTGGCGGTGCAGGCTTCCCCGCACACGTAAAGCTTAATGTTCCTGCAGATAAGAAGATTGATACTCTTATTATTAACGCTGCTGAATGTGAGCCCTATATCACAGTTGACTACCGTGAATGTATTGAAAATGCAGAAAACGTACTTAAGGGCGTTGAAGCAGTAAGAAAAATTCTCGGCATTGATAATGTTGTTATTGCAATTGAAGATAACAAGCCCAAGGTTTTTGAAATTATGAAGGAGATTGCAGACCGTGACAACGAAATCGGCGACGCAATCAAGCTTATGACTCTTCGTTCACAGTATCCTCAGGGTGCTGAAAAAATGATGGTTCTTTCTGCAACCGGCAGAAAGGTTCCACCAGGAAAGCTTCCTGCTGACGTTGGCTGTATTGTAATGAACGTTGCTTCTGTTGCGTTTGTTGCAAGATATCTTGAAACCGGTAAGCCTCTTGTAAGCCGTTCAATCACTGTTGACGGCGGTGCAATCAAGGAGCCTAAAAACCTTCGTGTGCCCATCGGTACAAATATTCAGGATATTATTGATTTCTGCGGAGGCTTCAAGGCTGAGCCCAGAAAGATTATTTCAGGCGGACCTATGATGGGTATTGCAATCTGTGATACAAATGCTCCTATCTGTAAGCAGAATAATGCTCTTCTCGCTTTCGACGACAGAAAAGATCTTATCAAAACTGAGCGTGAGTGTATCCGCTGCGGCAGATGTGTTGACGTTTGTCCTATGAGCCTTATGCCCACTCTCATTGAAAGATATGCAAGAATCAAGGATGCCGAAAAATTACAGAATACAGGCATCAGTGTCTGCATGGAATGCGGTTCATGTGCTTATGCGTGTCCCTCAGGCAGACCTCTTGTTCAGTATATGAGACTTGCCAAGCAGGTTCTCAGAGAGGAGAGTGCAAAGAAATGAGTAAAAGATTAACAGTAAGTGCTTCACCTCACGTTCGTTCAAACGAAACAACAACGGGCATTATGCTTGACGTGATTATAGCACTTGTTCCTGCCCTTGTAATGAGCGCAGTTTATTTCGGCACAAGAGCTCTTGCTCTTACAGCCGTAACAGTTATTTCTGCAGTTGCTGCAGAATGGATTTCAAGAAAGGTTATGAAGAGAAATAACACACTCGGTGACCTTTCAGCAATCGTAACAGGTCTTATTCTTGCTTTCAACCTTCCTGCAACTCTTCCCTTATGGATGGCTGCAGTTGGCAGTGTAATTGCAATTGTTGTGGTTAAGCAGATGTTCGGCGGTATCGGTCAGAACTTTGTTAACCCTGCAATGACAGCAAGAATTATCCTTATGGTTTCTTTCCCCACAGCTATGGCTAAGTGGGTTACACCCTTCCAGAACTGCTGGAGTGCAGACGCAGTAACATCAGCTACACCGATGGCAACTCTTGCTTCTGCAAAGGGCGGCGACCTTTCAGCTGTAGCAGATATTCTTCCTTCACTTACTGATATGCTTTTAGGTAAGCACGGCGGTTCAATGGGTGAGGTTTGTTCAATAGCTCTTATCTGCGGCGGTCTCTACCTTATGCTCAGAAAGGTTATTTCTCCCATTATTCCCGTTGCATTCATCGGTACAGTTGCTGTATCAATGTTCCTTTACAGTGGATTTAATCTTCAATACACAGCTTATCAGCTTCTTGGCGGCGGTCTTATGCTTGGTGCCTTCTTTATGGCAACAGACTACACAACCTGTCCCATCAACAAAAAGGGTAAGCTCATCTTCGGTATCGGCTGCGGTCTTATTACTTTCGTAATCAGAGTGTTCGGCTCACTTCCCGAAGGCGTTTCATTCTCAATTATTCTTATGAATATTCTTGTTCCTCATATTGAAAATCTCTGTGCATCAAAGCCTTTCGGCACACTCAAAGAGAAAAAGGCAAAGGAGGAGAAAAAAGCATGAAAAAGATGAATCCTAAAGATATTCTCGTTCCTGCACTTGCTCTTCTTTTAATCTGCCTTGTAGCAACAACACTTCTTGCAGGAACAAACCTTATCACAACAGAAAAAATTGCGGCTAACGCAGTAGAAAAAGAAAACTCAAGCCGTATGATCGTTCTTCCTGAGGGTAAGACCTATTCAGAGGTTACCACTCTTGAAAACGGACTTACTTACTGCATCGGTTCAGACGAAGCAGGTCAGGAGGTAGGTTATGTATTTACCTCAGGTGCAAAGGGCTACGGCGGTACAGTAGGTGTTATGATAGGTCTTGATATGGAAGGCACTATCACCGGAATTGAAATTCTCTCACACGCTGAAACACCGGGTCTTGGTGCAAACGCAACAGGCGAAGCTTTCAAAAGCCGTTTTGTTGGCAAGGCAGGCGAGCTTACCGTTGACAAAAACTCAAACGACGGTCAGAATATCCAGGCAATTACAGCTGCAACAATTACATCAAAGGCAGTTGTAAGCGCAGTTAATGCGGCTCTCGCAGAATTTGAAGCAATCAAAGGAGGTGCAGAATAATGGCTAAAAACTTAGGAAAAGAATTCAGCAAAGGCATAATTGCAGAAAACCCTGTTCTGCGTCTTGTTCTCGGCACCTGTCCCACACTTGCAACAACAACCTCAGTTGAAAGTGCAATCGGTATGGGTCTTGCTGCTTCAATCGTTCTTATCTGTTCAAACATTGCAATTTCTGCACTCCGTAAGGTTATTCCCGATAAGGTACGTATTCCCGCATACATCGTAATCATCGCTTCATTCGTTACAATCGTACAGATGGCAGTAAAGGCCTTCCTTCCTGCTCTTGACGAACAGCTCGGTGTTTACCTTCCCCTTATCGTTGTTAACTGTATTATCCTCGGCAGAGCGGAAGCTTTTGCAAGCAAAAATCCCGTTCTCGCTTCAGCTCTTGACGGTCTCGGAATGGGCGTAGGCTTTACTGCTGCACTTTTCGTAATGGGTGCAATCAGAGAAATTCTCGGTGCAGGTACATTCTACGGTATCAGCATTCCCTTCCTTTCAGAGAATCCTATGCTTATCTTCATTCTTCCTCCGGGTGGCTTCTTCACATACGGTCTTCTTATGGCAGCAGTAAACAGACTTGCTGAAAAGAAGGGTAAGCCCAGAGCAGAGCTCAGAGGCTGTGAAGCTTGTCCTATGGCAAGAAACTGTGCACTTAACAGTGCCAACAAGAAAGAGGAGGTAGCAGAATAATGGAAATGACAAAAGGCCTTATAGCTATTCTTCTTACAGCTATTCTTACCAACAACTATATTCTTGCAAAATTCCTTGGTATCTGTCCCTTCCTTGGTGTATCAAAGAAGCTTTCAACCGCAACAGGTATGAGTGCTGCCGTAATTTTTGTTATGGCTCTTGCTACTGCAGTAACTTATCCTATCAACAAGTTCCTTCTTGTAAAGAATGACCTTGAATATCTTCAGACAATTGTATTCATTCTTGTAATTGCGGCTCTCGTTCAGCTTGTTGAAATTATCCTCAAGAAGTACATTCCCGCACTTTACAACGCTCTCGGTATCTATCTTCCCCTTATTACAACAAACTGTGCAGTGCTCGGTGTTGTAATTCTCAACATTGACAGCGGTTACAACTTCGCAGAATCAATGTTCAACTCAATCGGTGCAGGTCTCGGCTTTATGCTTGCAATGGTAATGTTCTCAGGTATCCGTGAAAGAATGGAAGGCAACGACATTCCAAAATTCCTTCAGGGACTTCCCATTACACTTATTGCCGCTTCATTGGTAGCTGTATCCTTCCTTGGCTTTACAGGTATCGTTGAAAACATTTTCGGTTAAGGAGGTAAATAACAATGACTCAGATTTTAATTCCCGTAATCATTGTTGCAGCCATCGGTCTTATTGCCGGTCTCGGTCTTGCAATTGCCTCAATCGTATTTGCTGTACCCGTTGACGAAAAGGCTGAAAAGGTTCGTGAGTGCCTTCCCGGTGCAAACTGCGGTGCCTGCGGATATACCGGCTGTGACGGTTATGCAGCTGCTCTTTCAAAGGGCGAAACAACCGAATGTAACCTCTGTACACCCGGCGGTAACGATGCAGCAAAAGCAATCGCTGCCGTAATGGGACTTGAAGCAGGCTCAGTAACTCCTATGGTTGCTGCTGTTATGTGTCAGGGCAACAGAACAAACGTTGAAGAAAAGCTTGACTACAGCGGTGTTCATTCATGTAAAATTGCAACTCAGCTTTTCGGCGGCCCCAAAAACTGTGTACACGGTTGTATCGGCTTCGGTGACTGTGTTGAGGTTTGTCCCTACGAAGCAATTTTCATCTGCGACGGCGTTGCAAGAATCAATCCTGATAAGTGCAAGGCTTGTAAAATGTGCATCAAGACCTGTCCCAGACAGCTTATTGATCTCTTCCCACTTGACACAATGAAGGCTGCAGTGCTTTGCAAAAACCACGCAAAGGGTGCTGAAACAAGAAAACAGTGCAAGGCAGGCTGTATCGGCTGTATGAAATGCGTAAAGGCTTGTGAGGTTGGCGCAGTTACAGTTGAAAACTTCTGTGCAAAGGTTGACTACGATAAATGTACAGGCTGCGGCAAGTGTCACGAAGCTTGTCCCGTTGGCTGTATTGACCTTTACCAAATCAGCAAAAACTGAAAATAAAAAAATCAGATGACTGCCCTTTGGCAGTCATCTCAGCTTGTCGAAAAAGTTGTTTTCGACAAGCTGTCAGACTTTCGAGAAATGTACAAGATGACCTTTTCTTTACCCCGAAGGCGTACAAAGGTACTCCGAGAGGGTAAAAAAAGGTCAAAACAATGTCAAAATCGTACAAAGTTCGATGCTTTGTACGATTTTCTTTCTATTGATTTTAAATCAATTATATCACATTTTATCTCTTTACTAAGGAGATTGTTGTTCTTGTGCGTTTATCGACAGTCTGAGATGACTGTCGGTAGGCAGTCATCTTTTTTATGTAACGAATAAGTAAGGTTATATGTTGTTGTCTGCTGGCTTATAAGATGCTTTTAAAGTGGTTTTGATTAATATGAGTAAATCCATATAAAGTGTGAAACGCCTTAAACGACCTCGGAAAAGGCTTTTTTAAGGCATAAATTTAAAGTTCGGTTAAGGTTAAAAGAAAGGCTTTGCAAATTTCTTTCAAAATTGCTGTTTAAAAGGGCGATAGCACAAAAATAAACAACTTACTCGATAAAACATAAAACCGCCTATAAAGGCGGTTTTTCGCAATTATTTAGAAATTTAAAATACCGTCACAAAAATCTTTGAAGATATTTGTGAAATCTGACGAAGTCTTCGTGTCATCGGTCTTGTTCTCAGCTTCTGTATCGGGAGTTTCAACAGGAGCCTCTGTAGGAGCTTCAACAGGTTTTTGGGCGGGCTTTGAAGCCTTTTCTGTTGTTGCTGTTGCAACGTTTGAGGATTCAGTATAAATCTTCTTGTCGCCAACTGCAACATAAGCCTTAACCTTGAAGCTGTACTTTGTGTTGCTGTCGAGATTTCTTACCATGAAAGCATTGTCTTCATCTGCTGATGCAACACCAATCTGCTTCCAGCCGTCTGCATTCTTCATATAGATGCGGTAGCCGTCTGCATTCTTGAATTTATCCCATCTGATTTTGATTTTTGTTTCGGTGATACCGGTAACTCTGAGATTCTTTACCTTTGATTCCTTAACGTAATCGCTGTAAACAACCTTTGTTTCCTTAACCTTACCGCAAACCTTACAGGTGTGAGTTCTTACACCGTCTTTTGTTTCAGTGGGAACAGTAGTGATTTTTGAAGTATAATCGTGCTTGTCGCACTTGATTTTTACAGTAAGCACGTTACTCTTTTCTTCTAAGCCTGTAACCTTGTTATAAGCATAAACGTAGATTCTGTATGTGCCTACCTTCATATTGTGAGCCTTGATTGTAAAGCTCTTTTCGTCAGCACCGAGATGAGCAACCTTTGCGTTGTCGTAATCGAATTCACCCTTTGCATTTTTTGAAACAAGGTAAACTCTGTAGCCGTCAGTATCGGGGCCTGCTGAAGTCCACTTTACTGTGAGTTTTTTACCGGGCTCATAGGTTGTACCCTTTGCAACTGAAAGCTCAGGAGTCTTGAGCTCAACACCGCCGTAAACGGGCCAGTAGTTTCTGATTGCTGAATTTGCTCTCTGAACTGACTTTGAACTTCTGTTAGCGGGAATTTCAAAGTAGTAGCACCAGTAGTGAGCTGCATTGTAAGCACCGTCTGAGGAGTCTGCAACATTCTTAAGGTACTTGTAGATGTGCTTGTAATAGTCCTTCTGGAGTTCGTATTCAAGATAGCTGAGCTGACCTTCGATTGAAAGATAGTTAAGACCTCTGTCAGCACAGAATTTCTTGAGGTTGTTGAGTCTTCCACCGTTCCACATGCAAAGACCGCCGCTGGGAAGACCGTTGCTGTCGCGGATAATAATGTTGGATCTGAAATTTGATTCCTTTTCAATGTTAGCCATAATACCGCAGGCTGCTGCTGAATTGAAACCTAATTCCTGAGTGAGGTATTGGAAGATTGTTGTTTTATTGCTGTTGGAACTTGCGTTTGCTGAGAGTGGCATGACACCGGCGATAATAACAATACTTAATGCAACAAGCATTATTCTTGCTAAAGCCTTTTTCATTTTATCACCTCTGAATTTATTTTGCCCTCGTCCGTCTTAGCTTTTAAAAACGTGGTTCGGAGTCAGACAAGGCGGCTTTATATAAATGACTGCGTATTTCCTTTCGCATTTTAAATTTGCATAGACCTTAAACAAGAACACAAAAAAATCCTTTTCTGTAATTATTTTCAAATGTTGTGTTGTCGTTTTAAGCTAAGGTGTTCTGTCCGGTCTCTGACCTTGCAGATGCGAAAGTGGGCTGCCATTTGCCGCTTAAGAAGGGTGGAAACCCTTCAGAATTTACTTTTTCCATATCGGCAACAGGGGGTATTATATCTATTTATGGCAGAAATGTCAAGTTTTATACAGTGCAAGCGCATTCAAAATGCCGTTTGAGAACTAAAAAGCAGCTTGACAAGGGTGAGCAATCGTTCATATTTCGTGCAAGTTTTATAAAAACACCTATGGCTATCGGGCTACTTTGTGAAAACTTAACGAAAATGCCCTTTTTTGATGTTTTTTGAAAATTTGTGAAAAAAATTCAGCAAACTTATGTTCGAAAATGCCTAAAAGTTCTTGCTTTAATGGATGTAAAATTTTAATATGTGTATATTTTTAACGAAACTTTTTAATTACAAAACGGAATAAATAGCTAAAAAACGGGTTTTAGTGCTAATTCAGAAATAGTATATTCGAATTAAGAATAATAAACGACAAAAAAGTTCCGGAGTATTGTGCATATTGCAATACTCCGGAATGATATTATTCTCTGTTGGAACCAAATATTAATAAGCTTTGCCCCAATATACCATATACTGTGCAGGCTTGCCACAGCATACACAAACGTCTGAGAGATTTTCCTGCTGAAGAGGAATACATCTTGAGCCAACGCCGGTTTCTTCCTTAACCTTGTCTTCACAAGCTTCTTCACCGCACCACATAGCCTTGATGAAGCCGTCGCCCTTTTCGTTGAGAGCTGAATTGATTTCGTCAATTGTTGTGCAAGCATAGGTTCTGTTTTCTCTGTTCTGAAGAGCCTTATTGTAAATGCCTTCACGAACCTCGGTAAGCTTTTCGCTTACTGTCTGAGCAAGATTATCAAGAGAAACAAAGCTCTTTTCTCTGTTGTGTCTTGTTACGATAACGCACTGGTTGTTTTCAATGTCACGGGGACCAACCTCAATACGTACGGGAACACCCTTCATTTCATATTCTGAATACTTCCAGCCTGCGCTGTTGTTGCTGTCGTCAAGCTTAACTCTGATGCCTGCAGCTTCAAGGCTTGCCTTAAGCTCAGCAGCCTTTTCAAGAACGCCTTCCTTATGCTGTGCAACGGGAATGATAACTGCCTGAATGGGAGCAACATCGGGAGGAAGAACAAGACCGTTGTCGTCACCGTGAGTCATAATGATGGCACCGATAAGTCTTGTTGTCATACCCCATGAAGTCTGGTGGGGATATTCAAGCTTGTTTTCCTTGCTCTGATACTGAATGCCGAATGCCTTTGCAAATCCGTCGCCGAAGTAGTGTGATGTACCTGCCTGAAGAGCCTTACCGTCGTGCATAAGAGCTTCAATTGCATAGGTTGAAACTGCGCCTGCAAACTTGTCGCTTTCTGTCTTCTTGCCCTTTACAACGGGAATTGCAAGGTATCTTTCACAGAAATCTGCATATACATTAAGCATCTTTTCTGTTTCAACAATAGCTTCGTCAGCAGTTGCATGAATTGTGTGGCCTTCCTGCCAGAGGAATTCTCTTGAACGAAGGAAGGGACGGGTTGTCTTTTCCCATCTTACAACGCTTACCCACTGATTATAAAGCTTGGGAAGGTCTCTGTGTGAGTGGATAATGTTTGCATAATGCTCACAGAAAAGTGTTTCTGATGTGGGACGTAC
>JAFOXT010000299.1 GCA_017425745.1 Clostridia bacterium
TGGGCATTGAAGCCATCATATCAGGGTCAACAACAGCAACAACGGGAATGTCATGCACGTCAACGCAAACCATCTTTCTATCCTTTTCTACGTCTGTAATAACGTAGTTGATTGTAACCTCTGCAGCTGTACCTGCTGTTGTGGGAACAGCAATAATGGGTACGCAGGGATTCTTTGTGGGTGCAACACCCTCAAGTGAACGAACATCAGCAAATTCGGGGTTAGTGATAATAATACCGATAGCCTTTGCTGTATCCATTGATGAACCGCCGCCGATTGCTACGATGCAGTCAGCACCGCTCTTTTTGAAAGCCTCAACACCTGTCTGAACATTTTCAATTGTGGGATTGGGCTTGATGTTTGAATAAATTTCATAAGCAATTGCAGCACCGTCAAGAATATCAGTAACCTTTTTTGTTACCTCAAACTTGATGAGATCGGGGTCTGAGCATACAAAAGCCTTCTTGAAGCCTCTTGCTTTGATTTCAGTTGCAATTTCGTTTATTGCACCTTTGCCGTGATAGCTTGTTTCGTTAAGTACAAATCTGTTTGCCATAATTTTTCTCCTTTAATCAATTTGGCTCTTTAGCCTTAAGTATATTTTACACCATTATAAAGTTTAAGGTCAACTGTCAAACTGTCTAAATTATGTTAATTTTCAGTGAATCTGCTTCATTACAGCAGTTTTTTTGATATTTTTTTATATTCTTTTTATATTTTCCTTTATTTTACTTTACTTTTGTGTTATACTTTTGCAATAAAGGAGAGATAGATTATGGCTAACAAAATTATTCCTAAAGTTAAAGAAACTATCGGTCTTGCAAAAACCTACTGGACCGAGCCACCCAAAGGGTATTATGTGCCCTATAAAGAAATTGCAAACCTCAGCGGTGCAGGCTTCGGCGTCCATTGGCTGACACTTCTTGCTTCAACAATCGGACTCAGTGCTTCAAACTTCCTCGTTGGTGCAAGTATCGGCCTTAAGCCAATGGATTTGCAGATTATGCTTACCGTTGCAAATATTATTGGTATCCCCCTTGGCATTTTCAGAAGCTGGTACTATGATAACCATAACCTCAAGGGCGGTAAATTCCTCCCCTTTATCAGAAAAACCGCTTTTCCGATTTTTGCTATTCCTATGATTTTCGTGTGGCTTCCCTATGAAAACTGGGACTACATAACCAAAGCAGTTGTGGTTGAAGCAATGTATCTTCTTCTCAGTATTTTCCTTTGCTTCTACAACGAAAGCTACACCTACTTCCAGCAGATTATTTCTCCCAGTGCACAGGAAAGAGCAAACGTACTGAGCATTTCTCAGGTAATTTACTCGCTTGCTCCTACCCTTTCCAATCTGCTTATTCCTCTTATTGCAAGTAAAACCTGGGGACTTAATAACATCTGGACGTACAGAGTAGTTTATCCCATTTTTTCAGTTATCGGCTTTGCAATCAGTGTATTCTTCTTCAGACGGGTTAAAGAAAGACTTATTCTGCCGAAGAAAAAGCAGGACCCCATCAGAATCATTGATGCAGTACGTGAGGTTGCAAAGAACAAGTATTTCTGGATTACACAGTCTGCTGCGTGGGTCGTTTTCCTTGAATCAGGCTACGGTGTAATTCTCAGCTGGGCATTCGTTTACGGCAACAACGGTGAAAATCAGGGTACACTTGGTCTTGTGAATACTCTTATCGGTAATGCAAGTCTTTGGTCAATGCTTCTTGCTCCCCTTGCAATCAAGGCTTTGGGCAAGAGAAATCTTCTTATTATTATGAACTCAATCAACGTGGTTGTTCTTATCGGCATTTATTTCACCTATCAGAATCTTGTTATCCTTTGTGTTCTTCTTTATTTCAACACATTCATAAACACCTTCTGGAACATTATTCAGCACAACATCAGCGCTGATATGCGTGACTATCACCAATGGAAAACAGGCGTAAGAGTTGACGGTCTTTTCGGCCCTCTCGGTCTTATCGGCACATTTATCGGATTCTTTACCGGTATGTTCTACCCTGCTCTTTATGAAAAAATGGGTCTTCTCGAGGACTATAATGTGCTCTACGACGACACTATCAGAAATAATCTTTTTGAAGCACTTCTTCTTTGGTCAGCTTTAGGTGCATTCCTCAACCTTGTTCCCTTCTTCTTCTATGACCTTACTGAAAACAAGCACAAAGCTTATGTGGGCGTTCTCAGAATAAGGGCAATGTTTGAAAACTTCGGTATTGGTGAGCTTGAGGACAGTGAGCTTATTGAAGCTATGGAAATCATCAACGAAGCAAAAGAATACAGCCGTAACGAGGCCCAAAATTCAGCTCTTTCAAGCAAGAAAAAGCTTAAAGAGAGAAAGCTTCTTGCTGAACGTGCTGAAATAATTACAAAAGATCTTAACAAATTCTCAGGCAAGGCAGGCAGTGTAAAGCTTGAAAAGGCACGTGAAATCGTAGCTTTGGGTCAGATGTATTACTTTGAAAATGCAAAAGACGAGTTGAAAGCTGCAAAGGCACTTCCGAAATCAAGTGAGGAAGAAAAAGCTATCCGTTCAGACGCAATCAAGCTTGCACGCGCAATGAAAGAATCTGCAGCGCTTATCAGAAAATACGGCAAGGATAACATTAATGTTCCCGACCAAAAAATCAAGGCTGAAATTCAGGACAGAGAAACCTCAAGCTTCAGCGAAACAATGCAGCAAAGAAAAGAACTCAAGGCTTTCGCAAAGGCTCAGTCAATTTATAACAGAGCTACAAAGCCTTACAGAGAGGCCGCTGCCCTTCTTGAAGAAGCTGAAAACTACAGCCACTATGATGAGCTTTACGAGAGATACTTAACTCTTGTCGGCTAAACAGTGTAATATTAGCTAAAAGGGGCTTTTCAGCCCCTTTTGTTGTGAGATGGTTAAATATCATTACGAGATATAAAACAGCCTTATACAAAAAATAAAAGAGACACAGCTGTGTCTCTTTTTGTTTTCAACTGATTAGTCGTCGTCTTCCTCTGATTCAATGAATCTGATTACGTCGCCAACAGTTTTGAACATTTTGATTGCTCTGTCGGGAATTTCAACGTCAAATTCGTCTTCAATATCTGTTACAAGGTTAATAAGGTCAAGTGAGTTAAGACCGAGATCTGCGATGATTACTGTGTCTTCTGTAAGAACTACTTCCTCGCCGCCTTTGTGTTCTCTGATAATTTCTGTAAGTTTTTCAATCATTTCTTTGTTCCTCCGTAATTTCTTTTGATTTTTTTAGTTGTGGTCTTCGGAAATTCTGTCTCTCTCAAAACGATCTTTCCAATATTTTTTATCTGAGGAAGCTTATTGTTAAGCTCCTGAATATCCGCGTTAATTCTGTCTTTTGCATCTGCAACCTCTTCGTCGAGGAACATTTCAGCAACAATAAGATCATCTTCACCGTAGCAGATTACTTCCTTAACATAAGGAATATCATAAACCAGATTTTCAATTGATTCTGCGGCAATGTTTTCACCGTTTGCAAGAATAATAAGATTCTTGATTCTGCCTGTTATATGAAGTGCACCGTATTCATCTATTTTACCGATATCGCCTGTTCTGAACCAGCCGTCTTCAGTGAATACTTCCTTGTTTGCCGCTTCGTTGTGGTAGTAGCCCTGCATTACGTTACTACCCTTAACAAGAACTTCGCCTTCGTCTGAAATTTTAACTTCATTGCAGCAAAGAGGAAGACCAACTGATCCGAGAACGTTGAACTTGTTTCTGTTAACTGCAACAACGGGTGAACACTCTGTAATACCGTAGCCGTTAAGAATTGTAATACCAAGTGAATCAAAATCCTTGATAAGTTCAACTTTAATAGGAGCACCGCCACAGATCATAAGATCAAGATTGCCGCCGAAAGCTTCAATAACTGATTTGAAGAAAACTTTTCTGAGGTCAATACCAACTTTTCTGAGAATGTTGCTGATTTTAATCATCTTCTTAAGAAGTTCGTCTTTACCCTGCTTTCTTGCGTTGAGCCAGATATTCTTATAAATGCTTTCTGCAATAAGAGGAACTGCAAATGTGTTCTGAGGCTTTGAAACCTTAAGGTCGTCAATAACCTTCTTAAGACTCTTGTTGATGTAAAGCATTTCACCGTAGCTCATTACTGCAAAAAGACCTGCTGTAAGACCAAAAGCGTGGTGAAGCGGTAAAAGAAGAATTGATGAGCCGTAGATTGTTACGTTACAAGCAGCAGCATACATATCTGACATAATGTTGCCGTGTGAAAGCATAACGCCCTTGCTCTTACCTGTTGTACCTGAAGTGTAAACAATTGATGCAAGGTCGTCCCTTGAAGGAATTGAATCCATATATTCAGTATATCCTTCGCTGAGAAGCTTCTTACCTTCTTCAATCATTTTAGGAAGCTTCTTGAAGCTGAAGTATTCAACACCGGGAAGCTCCTTAGCCTTAAGGTCATCAATAATATCAAAGTAAGTTTTTGAATAGAAAATAGCCTTACTTTCACTATCTGTAAGAAGATACTCGATATCGTCTGCTTCGAGTTCTTTATCAATAGGAACAATTACGTTCTTACCTGTAGTAACTGCAAAGTGAGTGAGAATCCATTCATAGGAATTTTCGCCGAAAACTGCAATCTGACAGTTTTTAAATCCCTTACTGAAAAGATATGTACCGAGAGCAACAATATCTTCTTTGAACTGCGTATAGCTTACAGTCTTATATTCTTTCTTTTCCTGAAACATAAAAGCAGATTTTGAGCTGTATTTTTCATCAAGGAAATCTACAAACTCTCTGATATTGCTCATTTCAGTATGCTTATAAGGTTCATAGTTCTTAAGTTTACCCATTACATAGTCCCTTTCAAGTTCTTAAAAAAAATGTTACTGCTGCCTTTATTTTTTTGTTGCTAAAGTAGAATTTACAATCCTATAAATTGTACACTAAAACCCACAAATTGTAAAGTATATATTGTTAACGTGCTGTTAAATTTATATTGCACATCTTTAAATAACTTATCTTAAACAATATCGGGCTTATGCTGAATATAAAGCCCGAAAAAAGCTAAACTAAAGCTGAGGTGATTATATGAAAAAGCTTACACGGTCAGCTTCTTTATTTTTATGTGTAACAGCTGTTTTTGTTTGCGTTTTGTGTGCTTTTTCTTTTTCGGGAAAGCTCAGCTTTAAGGAGAATTACTCAGTTTACACACTATCAAAGCTGGGCTCTCAGGGTGACGAGGTTAAGCGCATTCAGAAAAAGCTTAAAAATTTAGGCTACTACAAGGGCTCAGTTGACGGAGTGTACGGTGCAAACACCCTTAAAGCAGTAAAGAGCTTTCAGAAAAACTGCGGACTCAAAGCAGACGGCGTTGCCGGGCCTAAAACAATACGTTATCTTGGTCTTGAAGGTAGCGGTGGCGGCAGCGGTTACAACAACAGCGACATAACCTTGCTTGCAAAGCTGATTGCAGCTGAAGCCCGAGGAGAAAGCTATACCGGTCAGGTCGCAGTAGGAGCCGTTGTTCTGAACAGAGTTTCGCACCCATCATTCCCCGATTCAATTGCAGGAGTAATTTATCAGCGCGGTGCTTTCTCCTGTGTTAACGACAGCAACTGGAGTGTTGCGCCGAATTCCACATCTCTTAAGGCTGCGCGTGACTGTATAAACGGATGGGACCCAAGCGGCGGTGCAATATACTATTACAATCCCCGAAAGACGAGTAACTCCTTTATGCACTCACGGCCCGTTATTACTGTAATCGGAAGTCACAGATTCTGCAGATAAAATATAGCAGGTATCCCTGAAGGAATACCTGCCGTTATTTTATTATTTTTTTGCACTGCCCATCAGCTTTTTAATAATTGAATCAGTCATAGAGTCGATATTGCTCTGTGAGGGATTGCTGCTGATTTTCTTAATCTTTTTATTATAGCTCTTCTGTGTTGCTTCATCGCACATATCAAGCACATAATAGAAGGTGTCTGTATAAATGCCAAGTGCACCTGAAGCATTCTTTTTACCCCAGATTATGCTTCCGTCTGAGCCTATACCGCTGAAGGTTATGCTGCCCTCTGAAAGCTCCCAGTCCCAAAGAATTGCAGGATAAATTTTGTATTCAACACCGTCAATTGTAAGAAGGAAGCAGTCACCGCTCTTCTTAAGCACGTTTGTAAGATTAAGGTCGTTACCCTTTTCGATGTCCATCTTTGTTACGGTTGCATTTTTAAGCACAGTAACA
>JAFOXT010000300.1 GCA_017425745.1 Clostridia bacterium
GTGCATTTTCGGTTGATTTTTTCGGTTGTTTAAGATATAATTAAAAGGATTATAAGTATCGATGGAGGTACAGTAAATGAATATTAATGATTTGTGCTTTAAACTTTGTGAAAAGGCAGGCACTTCCGGTGACGAAAAAATCGCTGCTGAATACACAAAAGAGCTTTTAGATAAATTTATGCCTGCTGAAATTGACAGACTAGGAAATGTTGTCGGTACAATTGGCAGTGGTAAGACCCATATTTTACTTGATGCACACCTTGACTCAATAGGTCTTGTTGTAAGAGGTATTGATGAAAAAGGCTTTTTGCTCGTTGACCGTGTAGGCGGTATGGATGAAAGAGTTCTTACAGGTGCGGAAGTAATTGTGTATGGTAAAGAAGAATTGTTCGGAGTTATCTGCTCTGTTCCGCCTCATCTTCAGAAGGGCGACAACAAGAAAGAGCTTCTTAATCTCAAAGAGATGGCAGTTGATATCGGATTCAATAAAGAGGAAGCTGAAAAGCGTGTTGAAATTGGTGACAGAATCACTCTCAGAACACACCAGGCTGAGCTTCTGGGAAATAATATCAGTTCACCAAGTCTTGATGACAGAAGCTGTGTTGCAGTAATTCTCAGAGCTCTTGAACTGACAGAAAATAAAATTCCGTCAATAAAGCTTACTGTTCTTTTCAGTGCACAGGAAGAAACCGGTGGAAGCGGTGCAAAAACCGCAGCGTTTAATGCTATGCCGGATTATGCAATAGCTGTTGATGTGGGATTCGGTAACGACCCATATACAGATAAAACTCAGACTGTTGAGCTTTCAAAAGGTCCTTCAATCGGCATTGCGCCTATCCTTGACAGAGAAATGATGAAGGAGCTTAAGGAGCTTGCTGTTGAAGAAAATATTCCTTATCAGCACGACGTTATGTCAGGCAGAACAGGTACTAATGCTGACCATATAAATATTACAGGTGGCGGTGTCAAAACTGCACTTCTCAGTCTGCCACTCAGATATATGCACACGGGCTGTGAGGTTGTGAATACAGACGATATTGAAAATACTGCAAGACTTATAGCAGCTTATCTTCTCAAAAAGGAGGCAGAATGTAATGCTTGAATATTTGAAAGAACTCTGTCTTCTTGACGGTACATCTGGCAGAGAAGAAAAAATCAGAGACTATATAATTTCAAAAATTGACGGCAAATGCAAATATAAGGTTGACCCTATGGGTAACATTCTCGCTGATGTAAAAGGTAAGAATACTTCAAAAAATAAGGTTATGATTTCTGCTCATATGGACGAAGTAGGCTTTATTGTAACTTATATCTGCGACAACGGTTTTATTAAGTTCAACTCTGTCGGAGGTGTTGACAGTAAGGTTGTAAACGGCAGATTTGTAACTGTTGGCGAAAATAAAATTAACGGTGTTATTGCAAGTAAGGCCGTTCATCTTTGCGAAGGCGATGAAGAGCATAAGGTAAACGAGCTTTCAAAGCTTTACATTGATATTGGTGCGTCTTCAAAAGAAGAAGCAGAAAAGCTTATAGAAATCGGCGATGCTGTGTACTTCAAATCTGATTTTGTTGAATTTGGCAGCAGTAAAATCAAGGCTAAGGCAATTGATGACCGTTTCGGTTGTGCAATTATGCTTAAAATGATTGAAGAAACCCCTGAATATGATACCACCTTTGCTTTTCTTGTTCAGGAAGAGGTCGGACTCAGAGGTGCGGGA
>JAFOXT010000301.1 GCA_017425745.1 Clostridia bacterium
ACATTTTAAAGTGTGAAGAGTGGAGAGTGGAGTGTGGAGTTAAGGGTCGCTTCGCTCCGATTATATCCGTTTCAGCTGATTACTAAGCTTTTATATTCATACCGCCAAAGCAGAAACACAAATTCGGCGGGTGAAGTTTTCTTGATTAAGAACTGTAAAGGCGGATAAAATCAACTCTTTACCCTTTGTATAAAAATTTATTTCGCAGACGATATCTGTACGAATGCAGAAGTATAAACCTGCGACCACAACTCCACACTCCACTCTCCACACTCCACACTTTAAAACGTGGTGAATATTTTCAACCAAAGTTTCACCAGCAATTACAAAAAAATCAACATTTTTCCCGACTCTCAGAATCTGAGAGTCATTCCCTTTTCTTCGGGTGGTGTTTTTCAGTGATGTGTGCTATTATGTGCTCACAAGGAAAAACTTCCCACCAACACTGAAAGGAGAACAATTATGAACAACAAAACATTAGGTCAGTTTATTGCTGAACTGAGAAAAGAAAAAGGTTTTACCCAGCGAGAGCTCTCTGAAATGCTTCAGGTATCAGATAAGACCATCAGCCATTGGGAAAGAGATGAATCTTCACCTGATATTTCTATTCTGCCCGAGCTTTCAGCCATCTTCGGCATAACCGTTGATGAGCTTTTAAAAAAAGAGAAAAATCCTCCTCCTTGTGCTGAGGTTATACCACCGCAAAGTGAAAATGATATGAAAGAAAAGGAAAAATCAGAAAAAAATTCTGCAGCAATTACCACCGAAGACCGGTTCAGAAGGTACCGACTTTTAAGCCTTGTGGGCACATTTTTCGGTGCACTTGCTCTTGTGACAGTAATTTCATCAGGCACCTTCCTTATGAATTTTTTCGCTGCCTATACGGCTCTTGATGTAACAAAAGCCTTTCCTCTTCTCGGTGCAATAAAGCACATTGTTTTTTCTTTAATCGCCTCTGTTGCTGCAAGAATTTACTTTTCCCACATCCTTGTACCCAAGGAAGAAACCGAGGAAGCTCCATACATTTATAAAGCAAACAGAATTTTCACCCTTAATCTTTATCTGGTTTTTGCTGTAATCACCTTTGGTATTGCACCCGTTATTGATATACCCTATATCACTCTTTACGGTCTTACGGCGCTTATCACTGCAGTTGTAATTATTGCAATTGACAGCCTCCTCAAGGCCAAGGGCTTGCTTATGGCGAAAAACGAAAAGCTTTTCCGTCTCAGACTCGTTACAATTATAGTTGCTGCTGCACTGATACTTGCAGGCGGAGGCATCTGGGGCTTTGCAGAAATATGGACACCCACACCCAAGGAGCTTGTTTTCGACAGCATTGACGAATTTGTGGCATATATGGAAACGCCTTGCGAAAAGCCTGAGGAAGCATGGCGAATTGACGGAGTTGAGGTTACCTATGTTACGGCACCGCCCACAGCACCGCTCTCAACCACACAGACAACAAATCCCAGCCCCGTTCAGACTCTCCCGTCAACAACTGAACCGGAATATCACTACGGAAGTGTGTTCGACTTTCAGAATGTAGAAACAGTTACCTTCAGACATCTTAACGGCAACGTGTACAGATATAACGCTTCAATGACAGATAAAAAGTTTCACGTGCATACCTATGATGAAGAACTGAAGGTCAAGGATTGGGGCAGGGTTCAGGACACACTCAGTATGGTTGTTCCTCTTTACTGCGTTCTTGTAATTGTGCTTTCGTTCATTGTATATATGAAAAAGGCGAAGAAGCTTAATTTCAAAGTGTGAAGAGTGGAGTGTGGAGTGTGGAGTTGTGGGTCGCTTCGCTCCGATTTATATACTGACGAAACGGTAAACGACATTCAATGCAAAATGCAAAATGAGCCCCTTCCGTCAGACCTTCGGTCTGCCACCTTTTTCCTCCGGAAACAGGCACCCTTTTGTCACTTCGTGACATTTCCCCTATCAGGGGAATCACCTGTTTGAGGCGCCAGGATTGGGTTGCTTTTTTGAACCCCATATGAAACCCCATGATTTTTCAAG
>JAFOXT010000302.1 GCA_017425745.1 Clostridia bacterium
CATTGCAAATGAAAAGACAACTACTCAGATGGTTGACTGGGCTGCTCTTGAAACACAGAAGAAGGCAGGCGTTTCCTTCACAGGCTACAGCTTCTATGCTGATACAAGCGTTGACCCCGTTCGTTATATGCTTCTTGCTGAACCCGAAACAGAAATTCCCGACGAAAGAATTCCTGAAATTGAAGCAATTCTTGACGAGTATCTCAGCGAAAGCAACGAAAAGTACTTCAAGTACCGCCGTTGGGGTATGCTTGCAGCACCCAAGCTCAGCATTCTTAAGAAGAACACATACGCTGATTACAGAGATTACCTCAAAAAGCAGGGTAAGGTGCTTAACCAGATTAAGCCTGTAACAGTTGTAAACACACCCGAAAGAGAAGAATTCTTCCTTTCACATATTGAAAAATAAAAAAACTGAAGCTACCGCAAGAAATTGTGGTAGCTTTTTTTAGCTTTATATGGACTTTGATGATTTATTGTGCTATTATTAAAGGCAGCTAAGAAACTTTAGGAGGTTTATAATATGGCAGAAATCAATAACGAAAGAGCAGTCGAACGTTTTCAGGCTATGCTCAGAAAAAGAACCGTATCAGACAAAGACGGCAACTTCGACAGAGAAGTTTTTGCTTCATATCTTCCCATGCTGAAGGAAATGTACCCCACAGTTTTTGAGGTGGTTGAATCTCAGCTTATTAACGAATTCGGTATTGTTCTCAAGTGGAAGGGTAAAAATTCAGCACTTAATCCCGTTGTGCTTATGTCACACTACGACGTTGTAGGCGACGAGGGTCAGGATTGGAAGCATCCTGCTTTTGAAGCAGAAATTCACGACGGTGTAATCTGGGCGCGCGGTTCAATTGACACAAAGGGACTCCTTGCAGCAACTCTTGAAGCTATGGAAAAGCTTATTGCAGAGGGACACACACCCAATAGAGATATCTATTATTGCTCAAGCAACTGCGAAGAGGTTGCAGGAGACACAATGCCGAAAATTGTAGATTGGTTTGTTGAAAACAACATCAAGCCCTGGTTTGTTCTTGACGAGGGCGGTGCAATTATGGAAGACCTTCCTATGGGTATCAAGACACCCTTTGCTATGGTAGCTGTTTCAGAAAAGGGCTGGGCTACAGTAAAGCTTAAGGCAACTGCTCAGGGTGCCGCACCGGCGGCAAAGGCAACAAAGGCAAACAGCAAGCTTTCAGCTCCGCAGAAGATTGTAAAGGCACTTGCTGCGCTTGAAAAAAGCCCCACAAAATCAACTATTACAGGTCAGCTTGAAGGAATGCTCGGCAGCTTTGCTTCTTATGTAGATGAGCCTCTCAGAACTGTTTTCAAAAACATAAATCTTGTTAAGCCCGTACTTAAAAAGGTGCTTGAAACCAACGCAGACACAGCTGCAATGATCCGCACAATGATTACCCTTGTTGATATTGATGCAAAGTCAGACAACGGCAAGAGAATTGCTACAGAAGCAACAGCAACTCTCCGTCTTCGTATTGCACCCCAGGATTCACTTGACTACATTGTAGGTCACATTCAGAAGGTGGTAGGCGAGGATATCGAGGTTACAACAGAGGACGTTTCACTTCCTCCCAGAATCTCTGACCACAACACAGAATCATTCAAGTATATTGAAAGCACAATCAAGAAGGTATATCCCCACGTTGGTGTTGCACCCTTTGTGCTCAACGCATTCACAGATTCACGCTTCTTTGCTAAAATCTGCCCCGAGGTTTACCGTTTCGGCGCTTTCAGCCTTGATAATGAAAGATTTGACTCCGTACATAATGCCAACGAAAGAATGCCCGTTAAGGACTATTTAAAGGCAATTGACTTCTACGCAGAGTTTCTTAAGAATCTGAAGTAAATGCAAAATGCAGAATGCAAAATGCAAAATAACTGACGAAGGGGTCAGGTTGGTATTGAATTGAAAATGTATATGAAAATCCCTGCACAGTTAAGTGCAGGGATTGATTTTTTAGTGCTTTGCACCACACTTACAAATCTTGTTTTTGCCGAAGAGCTTTTCAAAGAAGTTGATGAACTTGAAGAAAAAGGCCTTTATTCCACCTGCATGGCAGTTGCAGTTGCAGGGTTCAACTGGTGTTTCAGTTGAGTTGTTAACTTCTTCATTGCAGAAATCACAGCAATTATCGTTGTTGTAGTCTGCATGGTCAGCGTGACAGTTATATTCTATTGAGGAACGAATGCCATCATGGTAGGCATCTGACCAATCGGGCGGAGCAATATCACGCCATTCTTTATAAGAACCATAAAATTTGATTGATACATCGCCGTTTTGATTCAATGATTCAGATTTCATTCTTTCAACTGTTGATGGAATAACAAGTGTAAGTGGTGTTGAGTGAGTTCCTCTGAATGCACCGCAACTAATGGTTTTAACTGTGCTTGGAATAATATAAACTTCATCGCCTTTTCCGTTGGGATAACGTATTAATGTATCACCGGTTTTGTTGAATAAAATACCGCCTATGCTTGAGAAGTGTTTGTTATTTTCGTCAACGATAAAAGCTTTAAGTTTAGAACCATAAAGTGGATTTAAGGCACTTCCGTCAGGACCGCTACCATCATCGATCTCAGACACAGATTCAGGTATCATCAAGGTTTCAAGACTGCCTAAACTTTTCAGAGCAATATAATCAAGTGTTGTAATAGTGTCAGGTATTTCATATGTAGTCATTTCAGCATATTTGGGATAAGCTATGAGTTTGGTGAAATCTTTATTGTAAAGAACGCCATATTTATCAGATGCAAAGTAGGGATTGTCCTCGTGCACAACTATTTCCTTAGAATTAACGCCTTTAAAAGTGAAATAATCAAATTTTTTAACATTTTTTCCTATATAAAGGGTGTCGCAACTTGTGTAAAGGCTAAATATTTTTTCGACAGTATCAGGAATAGTACAAGTATCTACTTTACCATATGTGGAAAAATAACCTATTTCTGTAACAGTGTATCCATCTATTGTATCTGGTATAACAACATCACCCACTGGTCTGAACAAGCGAGATGTGTTGTTGATTTTGATTGTGCCATCTTCTTTTTCTGCGTACATAATATATTTTGAAGCATCTAAATTGTAAGGGTCTGATGCATCTGTTACAAGCTTAGTGTTCTCCATATAGTTGTTTTCGCCTAAAACGATAGAATTCCAATCACTGTCTGTACCGGCATAAAAAACAAAAGCAGATGAATGAAAGTTATCTGAACCAATATAATTGATACTATCAGGTATAATAATTGTACTGATTGAACTGAAGGTATTATCACCAATGGAGGTTATACCATCATTGATAGTAATGAACTGGTAATAAGAAAAAGGTGATAGTTCTTCAGTGTAATTTTTCATTGCACCTTCACCACTGATAACGATCTCACCGTCATCGTAAAGCACATAAGTTACATTATCACCATTTGCACCACAATTACCTGTTTCAATGACAGTTCTTTCCTCTGCACTTGCGCCAAAAGCAAAGCACATAGTCATCAGTATAATTGCAGCCAACAACATGATCAATCTTTTTGTTTTCATTTTAAATATCCTCCTTGGAAATATTCTGATAGCTTTAGTTTACTACTAACGGCAAGAAAAATCAAGGCTTTTTGACAGAGGGGTCAAAAAAGGACACCTTTCGGTGTCCTTAATTTTGCACTTTGCATTTTGCATTTTGCATTCAATTACTGCTTAGCGCCTTTATCAAACTTTTCAAGAGCAAGAACACTTGCTGCGAAGCAGTCTGCAAGACATGAGGGGTTGAGAGCTTCGGGTGTGTCAAGTCTTGTGTGGTAGAAGTCGGGGAGAGCATGGTTGAGAGCTGTGATACCTGTTGAACGCATACCTGCCTGAGCAAATGCTGCTGAGTCTGTCGCACCGCCGAGAGGAGGAACAACGCCCTTCTTACAGGGAATGCCAAGCTCTTCGCATGATTCAAAGAAGAGGTCGCCAACTTCTTTATCTGTCTTAACTGTTGCGTTAAGGTCACGGTAGTTAACCATAAGCTGTTCGTTCTGAGCAATTGTGTCATATGAGAATACGAAGGTGGGAACATCCTTCATTTCGTCTGCGTGAGCTGCTGCCCAAGCCTTTGCACCGCGAAGTCCTGCTTCTTCTGAACCTGTGCATACAACGCCGATTTCTGTGTTTTCAAATTCAATGCCTTCGTCGTGAAGAGCCTTGAGAATTGCCATACCGATGTAGCAGCCTGAAAGGTTGTCGTTTGCACCGTCAACGATCTTGTTTCTGTTCCACATAAAGTAGAGACCGAACCAGAAGGGAGTGAATACAAGACCAACAAGGCCGAGAGTCTTTGCGAGCTCGGGGCTGAGTGCTCCTGCAAGCTTTGCAATTGCAATACCGAGAGTATAGAAAGCACCTGCGAAGCATAACATCATATGAATGTCAAAGCCGAGGTATGTAAACTTGTACTTGAAGGGCCATTCCCAAGCACCGTCAGGGTGACCGTTGAAGATAATGCGACGCTTAACCTCACCTGTGGGCTTCTTGAAGCCTGAAACGTTGTGTCCTGTCTTTTCCTGGAAGCATTTGTCAACAACCTTTTTGTAAAGACCGAACTGAAGAACACAGAGAGCAAGACCGATGGCGATGAATACAATTGAAAGAACGGGCATAAAGAAGTATGAAGCGAGAGCAAGGAAGCAGCAGGTGATTGTGAAGTAAATCCAGCCGAAGAATGAGCCGGGATTTTCCTTGAAGCCTTCAACATAAACTGTGTCACAGCCAAGCTTTTTCATTTCTTCGCCTATGTATTCACATGAAAGCTTTTCGCCTTCTGAACCAGGGCCGCGTTTGGGAAGCTTTGTACAGATATGAGTGATTTCATCAACCATATACTGTGCATACTTGTTTTTGTTGTCGATGATGTTTTTAAGATTCATACTCGAACTCCTTTATATATAGTATTTACATTACTAAATATACCATACATTTAACATATTTTAAATACTTTTTTTAAAAAAATTGATTTTTTATTGTTTTTTTAATCTTTTTTTAATGTTTTGCGGTTATTATATAGACACAACCTACAAGAGATGTAGGGAAAATCAAAAAAACAATTATATAACATACAATTATCAAAAAAGGAGGCATGAAATATGTCAAAGGAATTCAAAAAAGTTTTAGGTTTAGTTTTAGCAGCAGTAATGGTTTATTCAACTGCATCATTAGCTTCAGCAGCATCAGCACCTGCAAAGGTTAAAAACGTAGCGGTTACCGCAGTGGACGACGATGAAATCAATCTTAAGTGGTCAA
>JAFOXT010000303.1 GCA_017425745.1 Clostridia bacterium
CTGAAATATTAGGCTCACTTTATCCGAGTGAAAGATTAAAATTATATCGCACAATTCATGATTTGCCTTTCAGATTTGACAGAACAGAAGAGCTCTCGATATCCAATAGAATGGGTGGCAAAGAAATGCCATACGGTATGCCAATCAATGAGATTTTGGATAGAATTAAGGCAATGAGCGGAGAACCCACCGAAGCAGAAAAGCAATTTGCAGAAAAATATAATATCTCTGTCGGCACGCTGAAAGCTTGTATTGCACATCCTTCATTTATGAGTATAACATACAGCTTCCGCAGTGTTGCAGATATTCTTGAGCTTGAATTCACAAAAATGCTTGAGCAGAATGTTCACTTCCGTAAATGCAAGCGCTGTGGGAAGTATTTCATAATGAAAGGCAAATACGATACCCGTTACTGTGACAGAGTGGCAGAAGGTGAAAGCCGTAGCTGTCAGGAATTTGCTGCTGCCGAAAACTATAAAGCAAAGCACGCTGATGATAAGGCTACCGCTATTTATAGCAAATATTACAAGCGTTATTCGGCAAGAGTAAAGGTCAGACAGATTAAAGAGGCTGACTTCAAAAAGTGGAAGTATCAGGCTATGACAAAGCGTGATGAGTGTACTGCCGGAATTATCTCTCCTGAAGAGTTTACCTCTTGGATGGAAGATAGCTTTCCTAACCGAAAGAAAAAGAATTGATAATAAACAGCTACCGCCGAGGATTTCTCCCCGGCGGTAAATTATTTGTTCAGTTTTATCAATAATGAGCCGCACCGCATTCACATACGGGATTGAGCTTAAAGAGCTTTGAGAAGAATTTAACTATCTTCCAGATAAAGCCGATAAATCCGCCCTTGTGGCAAAGGTGGTCACAAACTTCGTCTGTGGGTTCGTCAGGTGTGTCGGGTGTGGGTTCTTCGGGAGCGGGCTTTTCGAATTCGTGTCCGCAACCGTTATCACACTTATAGTCACCGTCTGCATCTTTATGAGTGAGAGCTGCAATAGCCTTTTCGTCTGTTTCACCGCAACCGTTGTCACAAGTTGCTACTTCTTTACCTTCTGCACCGCACTTTGCTTCTTCGGTTATTTCGTACTTTGTGAAGGAGTGTCTGAGTGCTTCGATTTCCTTTTCGTCTGTCTCGCCGCAACCGTTGTCACAGTAAGCTACTTCCTTGCCTGCTACGCCACACTTTGCTTCCTCTGTTACTTCGTACTTTGTGAAGGAGTGTTTAAGGGCTGAATTTTCAACCTCTCTTGTTACTGTTTCACCGCAAAGAGTACAAGTTGCTGATTCAACTGCGTTTTCACCGCACTTTGCAGGTGAGATTTCTTTGTACTGGCTTACATTATGTATACCGTAAACGCATTTTTTAAGCTGACCAAAAAACTCGTCAACATCAGCTTCAATCTTTGCAATGTTTTCGGCATTTTCAGCAACATTACCTTCAAGTGAAAGAGCAAAATCATAAATCTCATCCATCTTTGCTTTTACCTCGGTTGAGTTAAGAATAAGCTCTCTTGCTTTTTCAAAAATTCCCTCATCTGCAAACTTTAATAACCATTCTCTACCTCTTTCATTGTAAACTGTAAAGCCGTCAACCTTGACTGCTGTGCCGTCTGCAATGCCTTCTTCAACTACTTCAACAAACCCGCTAATCTGTCTTATCATTTGGCTGACAGTGTTTTCTTCACCTTTGATAAAACCGTGGTTTTCATCCAACTCAAAGAAATTAATTACATTTTTAACCTCTTGCATCATACTGTCTGTAAGGTTTTCATCAAGATAATCCTTAACCTTTTCGATCAGTTCTTTAAATTCAGCATAGTTAGCAGGTCTTTCTACGGGCTCAGTCTTTGTAGACTTACACACTGAACAGGTGTAAGTGTAATAACCTTCTTCCGTCCTGGTAGGTTTTGCAAATGCAACCCCAACCCATTCGTGGGGACATTTGTAACCGCAGACATCACATACACCGTCGGTATATTTTTCGTGAGAACATTCATAACCGCATTCGACGCACACACCGTTTTCGAAGTTTTCAGGAAGACATTCCCATTCGATAGTCATTTCTAAATCACTATTTGGAGAGAAATAGTATATTTTATTATAATCATTGCCGTCTGAAGCTAAAATACTTTTAATAGTGTGTTTATCTTTAACAAATGTATCTTTTACAGAATTAGTATAACCTACAAGCATTTTATTGGAAATAGCATAGTCGTTTTCAATAAAATACTCTTCTACTATATCAGGAGGACACTCAGGACTAAATTTGCCTCCGTTAAGTTTTATTCTTGCCTGAGTATAAGCATTTGCATGGGTTTCAACATCACCGTTCACCAATTCTCCGGGAATTGTGAGCACTGTACCGTCAAAAGTAATTCCGTTTTCATCAAACTCAAATTCATAAAAAGAATTTGCACCGATAGTGAGTTTAAAAAGAGAAACATCATTACATTTTTCACTTACAAGATTTTTAAATTCAATAATCAAGTCCTCGCCATGTATTGCTACAGGGTTGCCGACAAATTCAACACCCTCGCTTAACTTAGTTTCCATTCTGACGGTATATTTCTGCTTTACATCACAGTTATCACAAGCACCGTCTGCGTAGTTAGCGTGAACACATTCATAACCGCAGTCACACTTGCCGTCTGTAAATGTGTGTTCAGCTTCTGCGCTTATTTCACCGCAGGAGCATTCCTTCCAGTGATCTTCATCGCTATAGTTCCATTCACCGCTGAAATCACAGACGTGGAGAGCTGAGCCGC
>JAFOXT010000304.1 GCA_017425745.1 Clostridia bacterium
AGTGATAAAATTTTGCTCATAATAAATCTCCTTTTAATTGATAAGTTGATAATACCATAAAAGTAAAAATTTAGCAAGAATAAAAATATTTGTAAAATTATTGACAAACGATAATTTATATGTATAATGAAAGTGTAAAGATTATTGTAAAACGATAATTCAAGGAGGTTTGTAATATGAAAAATAAAAAGTATATGCTGTTTCTTTTAATTGAAGCGGTAGGTGTGCTTGGAATCACGAAAGGCATGGATATAAAAGCTGAAAGCATTTTTGATTTGCTTTCCTTTCCGCTTACTGCTTTTGCTGACGGCTTAGGTAAGCTTTCTCTTTCGGGTGCTTTCGGCAATGCTTTTTCGGTTGTGATTTATGCTCTTATATGTCTTGTTCCGATTTTCGTGTTGCTTTTCAAGGTTAAGAAAAACACCTTCAGAAGGGTTGACAGCCTTCTTGTACTTATGTCGGCAGTGCTTTTTGCAGTGGAGTATCTTCTCATCAATCCCTCAGAAATGGGTGTTCACGCCTTTAACGAGGCTTCTGCTTCAACGGTTGCGTTTTCTTTCTGGTCGCTTTTTGTGGGCTATCTTGTACTGAAATTTGCAGAAGTTCTTAAAAATACAGAGGGTAAAAAGGCAGAAAAGCTTCTTTCAATTGTGCTTGAAGTTATCGGTGCTGTTTTTGTGTTTTCTCTTTGTACTGTGAAAATTCCCGATACAGAGGTAGGAATAATTACTGTTTTTTCAGTGTTGAATTCAGTTCTGCCAGCCATTTTCGGAATCCGTACCGTATTTTTCGCACTTAATCTGCTCGCTGAATTTTCACTTGACCGATATAGTGAAAACACAGTAGATGAGGCAGAAAAGCTTTCAAGATTCTGCATACTTGCTCTTGAGGCTTCGGTTGTTGTTTCTGCTCTTCTCTCAGTGCTTCAGCTGAGATTTATAAACGAGCTTTCAAGTGTGAATTTCAGTGTGGAAATTCCTGTTTTCTCTCTTGGTTTCATTCTTCTTCTGCTTCTGCTTTCAGGCTTAATCAAAGAAAGCAAGGCGCTTAAAGAGGATAACGAATCCTTTATATAAGGTGAAAGTATGGCAATTAAGGTTTATCTTGAAGATGTGCTGAAGAACAAGGGAATGACCTCAAAGGAGCTGTGTGCTCTTGTTGGAATTACGGAAGCCAACCTTTCCATTTTAAGAAGCGGAAAGGCAAAGGGCGTAAGATTCGGCACCATAAATAAAATCTGCTACTATCTTGAGTGTGATGTGGGAGATATACTTAAATTTGACGGAGAAATGGAGGCAGAAGAAAATGAAGATTAAAGCTATTGCAATACTTATTGCTCTGTGTATACTTGCAGCAGTTATCAGTGGCTTTCAGCTTAAAAAGCCTGAAGCCGAAAACAAAAGCACCCTCGGTGACAGACTTATCGGCACGCTTATTACAACGGAAGGTCTCAACACCTTTGATATGGAGGCTTATCTCAACGAGAATATAGGAGAAATAGTGAAAGGTGAAAATCAGACAGTAGAAATTGAAGACAAGCAAGATTACAACAATAAAATCTACGCCCGTCAGGTGACCGAAGAGGACACAACGGAAGACGGCGAGAAAATCACCCATAAGGAATATGTGTTTGACGATATTAACGGCTACTGGATTTTCGATGCAAAAATTCCCGCAACCGAAACCGAGGAAAGCTACACCTGTCTTTGCTCTAAGGGCGGACTTTCAAATATTCAGTCAAATGTTCACCACACTGATAACGGGGTAGAAGAGCTTGAACTCATAGCCGATATTTACTATTCCTTTGAAAAATGGGGCACTGTTTTCTATATGAATCCCGTTTATCAGGAAGCTGACGGAGATATTTATGTTGTTGAGGGTATGGGCCATTCCGTTACGGGCGACAAGGGCTCAATCGGCAGCGATTCAAAGGGCAGTCAGACCCTCACAGACAAAATAACCGTAAACGAAAACGGAGAAGAAACAGTTTATCAGTCAAAGGTGACTATTAATTATATTCCCGTTTATGTGCCCGTAAAAACAGAGTTTGTCTTTATGAATGATGACAATAAAGCAATTTCTGCTTCTGAGTTTAATACTCATCAGGTGCCATCTGAGCTCAGTATACCAAAGGGTACTGAATATGTGATTATTCTTCAGAAAAGCGAGGAAGGCACTGAAACCGATGTAGTGGGAAAAGGTACCGAATATGCAGAAATTCTCTTTGAAGAGAATCAGGGAATCTGCTCGCTGGGAAGTGTTAATCTTATCTGGTAAACCACAGTATATCAATTAAAAAATCCACCGTAATCGTACGGTGGATTTTTTGTTTTATTTTGCCTTGATTTCTTCAAGAAGCTTTTTTCCGTGTTCTCTCATTTCAATTACGTAGTCACCCTTTGTTTCAATCCAGAGACCTCTCTTTGAAAGGAATTTGTACTGACCCTGTCTTAAAAGCATAACAACAATACCGCCTACAAATCCGCTGAAGATGATAATCAGGAAAAGAGGAATACGGCAGGTGAGGAAATCGCCTGAGCGAAGAGGAAGAGTGAAGCTCATAAAGATTTCGCCGTTTTCAAAAAGCTCTGCATAGGTGTAATTAACTGCTCCGTATGTATAGTTGCCTGTTGCATATTTGGGAAGTGAGCCGTCTGTGTATGCGGTGTTCACAATGCCGAAAAGTGCAGTTAAAAGTCCGCCAACGGCTGAGCCTGCCATAAAGCCGGGAATCATTGTAAAGGGACTTCTGTAAGCAAGGGGCATTGAGGGAGCAACAGTAAGCTTGATGTTTTCAAAGAAAGCATTGATAGGACCTGTTGTTGCAAGGTTGAAATCGTCTGTATCTGTTGTGCCGCCTTTTTTGAA
>JAFOXT010000305.1 GCA_017425745.1 Clostridia bacterium
ATTCCGTCGCCCATTGATTTGCCGATCTGATCGTCGTTCATAAGCTTGCCGAGTCTGATTTCAAGCTTTGAAAGAAGGGCTTCGTCAAGTATGTCATTGAGAATGATGTCAACAAGAGTATTGAACAGCTTTTCAAGAAGCTCACCGCTTCTGAATTTTGCAATTGCATCCTGAATAAACTTGTCTTCACTTGCGTCTTCGTTGCCTTCGTACCAGTAAGCCATAACTGTAAGAATAAGCATACCGAAGTCGCCCTTTGTGTCCTTGCCGCCAAAGCCGAGAGTATCAGCAAAAGCAGTTGAGGGATATTCTGAAACCTCAAAGGCACCAAGCTTTTCAACGATTGAATAAATAAGGTCGTAAAGCTTCTGAGGGTCTTTTATATAAAGGTCATAAATCTGGTCAAGAAGGTCGTTGATGAACCACATAATGTTATCAACAGAGAAAATGTTGTAGCCGCCAAGCTTGATTCCTTCACCGATATAGGGCTCAAGGAAGCCGCCGATAAGAGCACCGAGATCAAGATTCATGCTCTTAAGGAAAGCATCAACGCTGCCCATTTCGTTCATCTGAGTTACATAGTCCTCAAGGAAGCCGCAAGCCATATCTGCAAGGAAAACTGCTGCATCAGCCTTGCCGTCTTCTGTAATGTTACCGCCGAAGCCGAGGTCAAACATAGCTGCTTTAGCTGTGCCTTTTTCGTATGTTTTTCCGTCAAATGTAAATTCATAGCTTTCATCGAAATCAACTGAAAGGAAATCCATTTCGCTTTCGCCGTCTTCGAATGTTCTGATGGTCATTTCACGGTATGTACAGGGAAAGCCTGTTACAGAAGCTGTTTCGCAGTCGTAAAGCACTTCGCCGTCATCGTTGATTGTTGCAGCAATGTCATCTGTGTGAAGGTGACCTGAGAAAGCATAGTGAATGCCCCATGAAGCAAACTGCTCAGCAACCTCCATATAGCTGTTGAGAGGGAAGGCAAAGGTAATTGAGGGCTCTGTTTCCATATGAGCAGCAAGACCGTGGTGAAGAAGTATCATAGGAGTCTTGCCATTTGCCTTTGCATCGTCTGCGAGAGCTTTTACCCACTTCATTGTTTCTTCGGTGAGTTCACCTGCTGTGTTAGCTGTTTCAGCTGTGCCGAAATCATAAATGTTTGAGTCAAGAACAATAAGACGGTAGTTATCGTCAAGGTCAACAACATATGAAAGCTTGTTTCTTACGTCGTTGCTTTTGCCCTTATATGCTTCTGTGTAGTATTCAGCATATTCTTCATAAGCAAGGTCGTAACCCAGCTCAGCATAAACCTCTCTGAATTCGTCAGCAGTAATAGGTCTGCCTTTTTCCTTCTTGCCGTTTACGAAGGTTGAAGCGTTAGGGGAGTTGATATCGTGGTTACCGGGAGTAACAATAAACTGAAGACCGTATTTTTCTTCATATTCAAGGAAAATTTCAGCAAGACCGGTGTGAGCTTCATATTCGCTGTCCTTTGTAAGGTCACCGGGAATAAGCACATATTTAAGCTCAGAATTTCTTCTTGCCATTGTCTCAATTGCAGTTCTGATAATCGCTTCGCTCTGAGCGTAGAGCTTTGAACTGCCCTTGCAGTATTCCTGATAAGCCTCGCAGTTATTACCTGTAAGAGAGTCAGGGAAGTAGTGGGGGTCTGAAAGTGTTGTAAAGGAGAGTGAAGAAATCTCCTTGCTTTTCCATAAGCCTGCACTTGAAACAAGGCTTACTGTGCCGAGAAGCATAGTAAGAGTAAGAATTACGGAAATGAATTTTTTAATGTTTCTCATTTAAGGTTCCTCCTTAAAGTTTTATTTAACCAAAATATTATACCATATTAAAGCAGAAAATTGAACATTAACAGATATTAAAAATCTCTTTTTACCTTTTGACTAAAAGCGTTCCCGCCATTTTTTACAAATTGCTGAAAGTCTTATATGTTTTGCACAAAAAATAAAAATATAAAAGAGGCAAAATCAACAAAGAATTTTGCTGAAAAATGTAGATTTAAATTATATTAGATGTTATAATAAGCTGTATTTCAGATTTCAGGAGGTTCTTATGCAAAAGGAAAACAAAATGGGCGTTATGCCCATAAAAAAGCTTGTAATTTCAATGAGTCTTCCCATGATGATTTCAATGCTTGTTCAGGCTCTTTACAACATTGTTGACAGCATTTTCGTAGCTAAGGTGTGTGAGGATGCGCTTACAGCCGTTTCGCTTTCATTTGCGGCACAGAATATGATGATTGGTGTTGCAACGGGTACAGGTGTAGGTGTAAATGCTTTACTTTCAAGATTTCTTGGTGCAAAAGAGTTTGACAAGGCAAACAAGGTTGCTTCTCAGGGTGTGCTTCTTGCAATTCTCAGTGCAGTTGCCTTTATGCTCTTCGGCTTTTTCGGCACAGAGCTTTTCTTCAGAAGTCAGGTAGGTGAGGAGTCACCGATTTACGCTTACGGTGTAGACTATCTGTCGGTTTGCTGTATTGCTTCTCTTGGTATTTTCGGTCAGGTTATGATGGAAAGACTTGCTCAGGCAACAGGTAAAACAGTGCTTTCAATGACAATGCAGCTTTCAGGTGCAATTACAAATATTATTCTCGACCCGCTTCTTATTCTCGGCATCGGCCCCTTCCCCAGAATGGAGGCAAAGGGTGCAGCTGTTGCAACGGTAATCGGACAGTTTGTGGCTTTCGGTATGGGTATAGTTCTCAATCTCTGGAAGAACAAGGAAATCAGACTTCACATAAAGGATATGGTGCCCAATTTCAGAATCATCGGTGAAATTTACAAAATCGGTGTGCCGTCAATAATTATGGTAGGCATCGGTTCAGTAATGAACTATCTTTTCAACAAGATTCTCTTAGGCTTTACTCCCACTGCAGCTGCCGTTTTCGGTGTATATTTCAAGCTTCAGTCCTTTATCTTTATGCCGATTTTCGGTCTGAACAACGGTGTTATTCCTATAGTTGCCTTCAACTACGGTGCACAGAACAGAAAGAGAATTATGGAAACCATCAGATTCAGTGCAATAATTTCATTCTGCATAATGGCTTTCGGTATGCTTCTTATGTGGCTTATGCCCGAACAGATGCTCAGACTCTTCAAGGCAAGTGAGGATATGCTTTCAATCGGTGTGCCTGCCCTCAGATACATTTCACTGAGCTTCATTTTTGCCGGTGTATGTATCACTCTCGGTTCAATTTTCCAGGCTCTCGGAAAGAGCTACTTCTCAATGATTACCTCTTTTGCAAGACAGATTGTGGTGCTTCTTCCCGTTGCATATCTGCTTTCAAAAACAGGCAACGTAGACAACGTATGGTTTGCATTCCCAATTGCAGAGGTTATGTCCCTTGCGGTAACACTCATTTTCTTCAGTGTAATTTATAAGAAGATTATTTCGAGAATCGGAAGAGAAGCATAAAAAAGCTGTCATTCCGGGCTTGTCGAGGAAGCTTAAGGTTCTTCACTGCATTCAGAATGACACAAGTAAATAGATAAAGAAACAGGGAACGGTGCGAACCGTTCCCTTTAATGTTTATATGTGTTTTATTCCACAAACACATATATCAGTAATATCAAATACTTTATATACGAGCCTGGTTTTAAAGGTTTTATCGATTAACTTGAAAAGCTTATACACAAAGGCACCGATTGTTTTTGCGTGGCAGATGCAAATACAATTTTTATCTGCAATAAATTCTCCGCAGTTATCGCAATAACCGTCAAGATCTTTATCAATATGATTACCGACAGGAGTTGCTTTTGTTTCAAAATAGTCACAATTTGCACAGTCGGCTCTTTTTTCGCCTTTCTGTATACAAGTAGCTTCCTTTGTTACAACAAAATCACTCATATCATGTTCGATGATTTCTTTTTCATCGCAGTGAATACATTTTCTCCAACGGCATCCCTCAGCACCATTATCGCTATGCCATTCGTCTTCATAAAAATGAATAAGCTCGTAGTCCATACCATATTCAATTGCGTAAGCTTCAGCAGTTGAACCTGCGTGGCAATAGATTGTTCCCAGTAAAGCGAGCTCATCGGGAAATTCTAAATACTTATCTAATATCTCATTGATCAATTCTTCATTGTTGCTTTCATTAGCTTCATTGAAAATATCCACGAAATCATCTCTTGAAATATTTTTTACAAAGATTTCTGTGAATCCGAATGATCCGTAATCGGTTAAATCTGTTGACATTCCTTCAATGTATATCTTTTTAAGGAAAGGATTAGTATAAAAAGCAGCGGAGCCGACTTTTTCTACTTTTTCAGACAAATAGATCTCCTCAAAAGCAAATGTCATACCAAAGGCATAATCCTCAATTATTTTTAAATTTTCAGGTAATTCTACATTTTTGAGGTAATATGCTTCAAGAAAAGCAGATGCACCTATTACTTTTACACTGTCAGGAATTTTATATGATGAATCCTTTTTACCACTAGGATAATAGATAAGTTCCGTTTTATCCTTATTAAAAAGCACACCGTGTTCGTCATTTGAAAAGGTCTGATTATCTTCATCAACAGTAATTTCATAAAGACTACGGCATCCGTTAAACACATCATCTTCGATGGTTGTTACACTTGCGGGTATGTTTAATTTTTCAAGGCTGAGACAGAGGTAAAAAGCTTCTTCTCCGATGGTAGTAACACTATTTCCTATGGTTACATTTTTAAGACTGTCACAATGATAAAAAGTCCAAGGGTTAATCGTAATAACACTGTCGGGGATTGTTATAGCTTTAATTTTGTCACAGCTACTGAAAGCGGAGTCGCCTATAGTAATAAGACCATTTCCTAAGTCGACATATTTAAGATTATCACAAGCAGAAAAAGTTCCGCTACCTATAGTTGTAACGCTGTCAGGAATAGTTATGGACTCAAGACTGTCGCAACCCCAAAAAGCATTATCATCAATACAGATAACACTGTCAGGGATAATTACAGATTCAAGATTATTACAAGAAGCGAAAGCATGGTCACCGATTGAAAGTACACCATAAGGGATTGTTATGTTTGTAATATTTTTGCATTTGTAGAAAGCTTTGTCACCGATAGATGTAATTCCTTCTTCTATTACAATACTCTTAATGTCAAATTTGGAGTACGGAGCCTCATATACGTAGCCATAATCATAATCTGCCATCGGACCTGAACCGCTTAATACAAGCTCACCAGTTGTATAGTCGAATGTGTAAG
>JAFOXT010000306.1 GCA_017425745.1 Clostridia bacterium
CTTTGCAGTTGACGACCTTATCAAGGAAGGCAAGGCTGAGGTTACAGTTGTTGTAACAGAGGAAAAATGGTACGGCGTTACATATAAGGCAGATAAGCCCGTAGTTGAAAAGGCGCTTAAGGAAAAGACAGAAGAAGGCGTTTATCCCTCTCCTCTTTTCGCATAATCAATTATCATAATAATAGTAACCCCCCGGCTAAGCCGGGGGTTCTTCATATGCGGGCAAAGCCCTATGATACTGGCATCGCCTCAAGGCGTACCCTACGACTACCAAATGCAAAAGATTGTTACTTGTTACCCGTAAACGGGTCTACATATTCTTTGAGCGTCATTTGGTCGTGTATCATATCTTCCTTGAGCTGATTTTGTATGTATTCTGCTATCTTTTTAGTGTTCTTTCCTGCTGTATCGACATAGTATCCTCTACACCAGAAACTTCTGTTCCCGTACTTATACTTTAGATTTGCATGACGCTCAAAGATGATAAGTGTGCTCTTTCCTTTAAGAAATCCTACAAATCCAGATACACTCATTTTGGGAGGTATTTCCACTAACATATGTATATGGTCAGGACACACTTCTGCTTCTATGATATTTACTTGTTTCCAATTACATAATTCTCGAAGTATCTTTCCTATTTCTTCTTTATGTTCACCATAAAAAACTTTTCTACGATATTTCGGTGCAAATACTATATGATATTTGCAATTCCACGTTGTATGTGCTAAACTTTTGTTGTCATTCATTTTGAATGTCCTCCTTTTGATTTGTTTGATGCAGTTGGTAGCCGCATCTTTATTGTATCAAAAGGAGCTTTATTTTCATACGCAACGCTAAAGCTTTTTTTGAACTCCCCGGCACAGCCGGGGGTTTTCGTTAACAAAAATGAGCCTGCCACCATTGGTGACAGGCTTTGACTTATGTATAATTTACGTAATTTTTGTTGTCATTTTATCGTTTTATAAAGCTGGCAACTGAGGGTGGTATTTTTATATCAAGCAAATTATTAAATCATCATAGTGAGGCATAGGTAGCCTGAATTTTATTGTACGATAGGCTTCATCATTATATCAACAGAGAACATCTTGTTTTCACAGGTGACATTGACTGAACCGCCGTATTTTTTTACAACCTTCTGTACATTCTTCATACCGATACCGTGTTCGTGCTGATTTTTCTTTGTAGTTTTAACTGTTCCGTCTTTTCTTATTTTAACTTCATTTTCAACGGGATTCGAAATGTTCATAATGAAAAATCCGTTTCTCAAAGCAGCATCAATACGAATAGTTTTATTGCTGCTGAGTTTTTGGGTAGCTTCAATTGCATTATCAAGAATGTTGGCGAAAATTGTACACAAATCTTCGTCTGCGATGCCTGTGGGAATTACCTGACCGGTAAATTTAATGGAAACATCATGTTCTGCAGCCATAACTGCCTTATTATTTATAAGTGCGTCACTTATGAAGTTGCCGGTTGATATTTTAGTCAGAGTTGAACTGATGTCGCTGTTCATATTGTTAAGATATTCACGAGCTCTGTCGGTTCTGCCGCTTTCAAGCAGTGAGTTGATAACTATCATATGATTACGATAATCGTGGCGGAAACGACGGAGATTTTCATCACCTGTAAGCATCTTTTCTGAATACTCTTTCTGGTCGTGCATCTGTTTGAGAATTTCGTTCTGCTGGTAGGTGAGGTGGAATATTTTGTAAATGAAATAGCTTGCACAACCGAGAATTGAAATTGCCAGGAAAGGATCAAGATAAACATTAAGATCATCAAAGCCTAACTCTCTGCAGAAAAATGCAAGTACAATCAATATCAGTAAAACTATGATTGTTCGTGGTACGGTTCTGATAACTTCCGGCAAAATATTGACGTGAGATTTTTTTACAAAGCTGAGAATGCCGACAATCATCAAAGCATAAATTGCGATATATGCAATATTTGTCACATAAAATGAGTCCGGAATAAAACGATATATAAAGGAATATATAAGATCGACTATACCGCCAAACAGAAACGTCAGAAGGAAAAGAGTGATTTTCTTTACGCCGGTGGTAAGAATAAAAACCGACACCATCGAAAATAAAATGGAAATATATTCCAGATACTCTATACCGTCACTTCCGAGAGGTAACAAAAACAATTCACCGCATACAGCGGTTGCAATCAGAGACAATATAATACCTGCAACGATCAGGGGCTTCTTTTTATACTTTCCACCAAAGATATGTACTGTAAAGAGCCCATATAAAAAACAAGTTAAAATGTCTCGTATAGCATAGGTCACTATATTGACTAAACTTATAATTGTTAAATTCAAAAAAGCTCCCTCCTTTTATAAGTCACTATATTTCAGATAATTGAAATATGCGTGGTTGAAAGTGCTGAGGTTTCTTCGGCTGATGGATACTTTTTCACCGTTGGTTAATATAATTGTGCTGCCGTGTATTTCAGCGATGTATTTCATATTAACAAGAAAGGTTCTGTGTGTTCTATAAAACTTGAAACTGTTAATTTCAGACTGAAAAGTAGTTAAAGCTTTTGTTGAAACATAGCTTGTACTGTTGAGTCTTACGGTTGTATATCTGCCGTTTGATTCTATGTACATAATTTCAGGAAGACTCGCAAAAACGGTTTCACCGCCTTCGGTTGGAATATCTACCTTTGCATACTGTTCAAAGTTATTGATGAGAGCAGTCATCGTTGTTTCAACATCTTCTCTGGTAACAGGTTTTACAAGGTATCTGAATGTGTTAACTTCAAAGCTTTGAAAAACATACTCACTGAATGAGGTTGTGAAAATAATAGTTGATTTATTGTTGGTCTTTCTCAGATTCTTAGCTATTTCCATACCGTTTGAATCCGGCAACTCATAGTCTAGAAAAATCAGATCAAAAGTTTCAGTGGACTTATAAAACTTAGCTGCTGTATCGAACCACTCGATTGTATGAAGCAATTCTTTGCTGTCTAAAAACTCCTTTACATATTCCTTCAAAGTTTCCGCCATAAAAGCGTCATCTTCGCAAATTGCAATGTTCATAAATATCACTTCCTTGTTGTTATGTTTGAAGTATAACATTTAATTGATTTTTATTCAATACAGTTTCGAATGAAAGGTCAATATTGCGTGTGAATGGTAACATTATAGTACTTTTTTTCGGTGATTTACGCCGCTTATACAAAA
>JAFOXT010000307.1 GCA_017425745.1 Clostridia bacterium
ATAGATTCCTTCATCTCTGAGCGTACTGATTAATCTGCCCACCTGAGAATCCACCTTGGCACACATAGCAAGATATGTTCTTCTTATTTCAGAAAGTCTGCCTTCCTCCCAACCGGAAACACCAAGGGCATCACGCAGACCCGTTTCCATCATAGGCTTACCGTCGGTGTCTTCAATGCTTGGTATTCTCTGCTGCAATTTGCTTTCATCTATAAGGTCATAATACTTCTTCTCAATCTGATATGGCGGGTGCGGAAAATCAAGACCTATAAACATAAAAAAGGGCTTATTCTTCGGGCGTTTCTTTATCTGCCTTACAGCAGAATCTATGCAGAGGTCATCGTTGTTTTTGATTTCTCTACCCCTTTTGTTTTCGGGAATGATTCCGTTGAAAAACGAAAAGAAGGTGTCGCTGCCTTTTTCTCCGCGCTTTGACTTCACAACAGTTGCAGGTGTTCTAACGGGAGAAAACATAAGATATCTGTCAATAAGCTCTTTGTGATATTTCCGAAGCTGTCCTGCCATTAAATCCCCTCTTGTTGAGGAAACAGTAAAATAGCCTGCATTTTTCATATCGGAAAAGAGGTTTTCCTCATCCTCATGCAGAAGATAAGACATTGTTCTGTGTCCCTTTGTGTGAGGATAAAAGCCTGTCATAAACGAACAACGACTTGGAACACAGACAGGATTCTGACAAAAGGCATTTCTGAAGGACACACCGTCGAAGCCAAGCTCATCAAGGTTAGGGGTATATGAAGCTTCGTTACCGAGATGATGCAGAGCATCCGCCCTCATCTGGTCGGGATTTATAATTAAAATATTCGGCCTGTCGGCTATATTTTTATTCTTCAAGATATACGCCTCCTTTTGGAAATTCCTTTATACAACATAAAATTATACTACACTGAATTTATATATTCAATATAAATCTGCTTTGCTTAATAAAATTTAGTTTTGCTGTTTAAACCAATCATCGGTATATTAAATTCACTTTACAAAAATCAATTTATAATGTAAAATAACAAAGCAAATTCAAAATGAAGGGACTTACAATCGTGCTTATTGTTTCACAGATTATCGGCCTTGCAGCTGTGGGGCTTTATCTTCTCAGCTATCAGCTGAAAAAACGAAGTCATATTGTCTGGGTGACCTGTATTTCCAACGGTCTTTATGTTCTGCAGTATGTTCTTCTCGGTGCTTTTTCCGGCGCAGTTATGGACTTTATGTCCACTGTTGCCTCATTCTTTGCAGGCACAAAGCATTCCCCTAAATTCAGCAAATACTCAAAGCTTATTGCTCTTATAAATATGCTTCTTATTGTAGCGGCAGGCTTTACAATTGCCTTTATCAGGCACGACCCAATTGAGCTTCTTCCCATTGCGGGTGCTCTTTTTCAGACAGGCGGACTTTGGTTTGAAGACGAACAGACTATCCGCAAATTCGGCCTTTGCAGTGCTCCCTTCTGGCTTATATATAACTACATTTCTCAGGCCTACGGTGCAGCTCTCGGCTCAGTGATTGCAATTGTATCTATTATTATCGCTATGGTGCGATACAGAAAAAAAGATATAAGCTGACTCAGGTTCGCTTTGTATTTTATAATAATATTTAATTGTTCTTTAATGCTTTTTATAATATAATGTATCTGTACACTACAGAAAGGAAGAAAAACTATGGAAACCACAAAAACACGACGTCTTCCCGTTAACAGTCCCCTTATAAAAATACCCTTCGGCGGACTTACCTCAAATATGCTTCGTACCATTGCCGTTTTACTTATGCTCAGCGACCACATCTGGGCAACAGCTATGAGCTTCGGTGACTGGATGACTTATATCGGCAGAATGGCTTTTCCG
>JAFOXT010000308.1 GCA_017425745.1 Clostridia bacterium
CCTCAGTGGGAGTAAATTCACCGAAGCTCCATTCATAGCTGTTCTTTTTTCCTCCCTCAGCATTGAGCAGAGAAATATACATTGTAATAAGCTCATCTGTGTCTTTCGCCATAAGAGTTGAAAGTGCTTCATTTATATCCACAGGCATTTCTGCGCCTTCATTTTTGGGCATCAGCTCTGTCATTTTGTCTGAGTTAAGCTTAAGGGTATCAATAATAAAGCGCATAAGCACAATAAAGCAGGCTCCCTTATCAGCAATTACTGTGTCACCTGAAACCGTACCGCAGGAGGCCAGCTCTTCAAGGTCAATTTCAGCAAGCTTAAGCCCACCTGAGCTAACGAGAGCGTTTATGTCAAACTTTTCTGTCATAGCTGACGGGTCAGCAATAAGCTTTAAAAGTGGTTCGATTTTAATAAAGGTAGTAATTTTGCCAAGCTGAAGGGTAAGCGGCTCAAGAAGCTTTGATACAACCTTATCGAAGCCGCCGTTATTGAAAAAGTAAGCAATTCCCGGAAGAATATCCGTAAGCTTATCAGCGGGAGCTTCAAGCACACCTTCTGCAAAGGTCATAAGGTCTGATACAAGGTTGCTGACCATTGTGGTTTTGTCAGCAGCAGCTTCATTACAAAAATCTGCGGAGCTTTTTATTTCTGTAAGTCCGAAGCTTTTAAGTGTAGGCACAACTGCATTTTCATAACCCTTTCCGCCTTTTACGCCAACAATTGAGTTGAGTGAAAAGCTGCCTGAGCAAAGGAGCATATAGAGCACATCGTTAAAGGGTGTAAGAATAGCAGAAACTGCCTTGGAAAATTCCGCCTTGTCTTTTACTCCCCACTTAGCCTTAAAATCCTTCACATCAGCCCAGGAGCTGTACTTGGAAAGCTTTTCAACCACATAAGGATAAGCCGAAAGTCCGTTTACTACATTGGAAACTGAAATATCAATATTCATCTGCAAAAGCTCTGCTTCCATTTCACTGAGCATTCCGTAAACACCTGTAAGGAGCATTGAAAGAGTGTCAGAGGTGTAAAGCTCTTTAGTTATAAGCTCTTTCAGTGTGGTGTTTTCCAATGCCATCACAGCGTTATAAATAACATCATCGGTTTTTTCAATTGCGTTTTCAGACTTTTCCTTTGTAACACCCTCAGGATAGCTTACCGCAAAAGCAGAAGGCACAACCATAAGAGCTGCAACAATTACCGCAAGAAAAACGCTGAGAGCTTTTTTCATAGTTTTTTTCATTTTACACCGTCACCTCACCTAAACCGGATTTTTCAGAGCTGATTTCTGAAAGCCTTTGCACAAGTCTTATAAATTCACGTGCATCTTTCTCACCAAGCTTTTCAATAAGATTCAAAATGCTTTCAATCGCCTCTTTCTGCAAAAGCATAAATTTGCTTATACCCTCAGAGGTCATTTCTATTATTGTACTTCTTTTATCCTCAGAATTCTGTATTCTTTTGACGAAGCCCTTGCTTTCAAGACTTTTTGCAATTGCCGTAAGCCTCGCTGCCGTACATTCGGTATATTGGATAAGTTCACCCGGTGTGGCTTTTCCGCCCATTTTCATAAGTATGGCAAGCATAAGATTCTCACCCTTGAAGGTGATTTTCATTTTTTCAAAAAGCTCCTGCTTGTTGATGCTGTCAAAAGCATCCATCATACTTTTTGCAAGGATATCCTTTTCCACACAGAGACCTCCTTTTTCATTTAATTAACAGTGTTAAATAATATATCACAGCTTTAAGATTAATGCAACCGTTCTTTGTATATTTTATATGAATTCAACGCTTTTTTCTTGTAGACTATTACAAAATTCTTGTTGAAACTGCATATTTTAAGCTGATGTAATTTTTCAACTTACACAATTATAAGCCCGTTCTATAAATTAACCTTAAAAAAACTTAACAGTGTTAAATACTTCGCTTTACTTTTTTATTGACATACGAGCTTAAAATGAATATAATATATGTTAGTTTGCTAACAGTTAGTCTTCTAACATATTTTTTGAAAGGAGTTTATATATGAAGCGGAAGCTTGGTTTTGA
>JAFOXT010000309.1 GCA_017425745.1 Clostridia bacterium
GAACTCTTCTTCGCTTCCGCCTTCTCCGTCATATATTATGGTAGGATTAGTTAAAAAAGAGTTAAAATCACGTTCAAAATAAAAACGCTTTCCGTTTAAGAATGAGTGCGCTGAGGGGCCGATGCCGAGGTATTCCTCTGTTCTCCAATAGTGAAGATTGTGTCTGCTTTCAAAGCCATCTTTTGCAAAGTTAGAGATTTCATACTGCATAAACCCATTTTCGGAAAGTCTTTTTACTGTGTGCAGATACATTTCGCATACAGTGTCCTCGTCGGGCAGAGTGAGACTATTCAGCATTTTATAAAAGGGCGTTCCTTCTTCAATTTTCAGCATATAGGCGCTGATGTGCTTTATGTCTGATGAAATAAGAAAATCAATGCTTTCATTGAGACTTTCCATAGTCTGATTGGGTACACCCAGCATAATATCGAGGCTTATATTATCTATGCCGTGTGATTTTGCAAAAGCAATTGCCTTTTCTGTCTCTTCCTTTTTGGATAGTCTGCCGAGAATTTTTCTTTCACTGTCAACTGCTGACTGCATTCCCATGGAAATGCGGTTGACTCCTGCCTCGGCAATAACCTTGAAAAATTCGTCAGAAGCGCTTGATGGGTTACATTCCACAGTGATTTCGGGCGCAACAAGGTTATAGTTTTCTTTTATGCAGTCGAGCACTGCTTTTATGCGTTCACCACCGAAAAACGAAGGTGTACCTCCGCCGAAATAAACGGTGTCAACAGTATCCTTTACCTGTGCTTTCTGCTCTTCAAGATAACGAAGGACAGCTTTTAAATAGCTGTCCTTTTGCGTTTCGTCAGGTTTAAAGGAATAGAAATCACAGTAGGGACATTTGCTTTTACAAAATGGGATGTGTATATATATTCCTGTCATATTTTTAGTTGTCGCCGTCAAGCTTGAGCACTGCCATAAATGCTTCCTGAGGAACCTCAACAGTACCGAACTGACGCATACGTTTTTTACCTTCCTTCTGTTTTTCAAGAAGCTTCTTCTTACGTGTGATGTCACCGCCGTAGCACTTTGCAAGAACGTCTTTACGCATAGCCTTAACGGTTTCTCTTGCAATTACCTTTGAGCCGATAGCAACCTGAATGGGAATTTCAAACATCTGTCTCGGAATATGCTCCTTGAGCTTTTCGGCAATTTTTCTTGCTCTGCCCATAGCTTTTTCTGAGTGGATAATAAAGCTCAGTGCGTCGATAATGTCGCCGTTGAGAAGAACGTCAACCTTCTGAAGTGTTGAACGTCTGTATTCGGTAATTTCATAGTCAAAGGAAGCATAGCCTCTTGTTCTTGACTTAAGCGCATCAAAGAAGTCGTAAATGATTTCGTTGAGAGGAAGCTCGTAGTGAATGTCAACACGGTCGGTTGTGATATATTTCATATCCTTGAAAATACCGCGTCTTTCCTGACAAAGCTCCATAATTGCACCGACATATTCGGTGGGAGAGTAGATGTGGGCGTTGGTTATGGGCTCTTCGCAGTAGTCAATAACTGCCTGCTCGGGATAGTTTGTGGGATTGTCAACCTCAACAACAGTGCCGTCAGTAAGATGAATGTAATAAACAACTGAGGGTACGGTTGTAACAAGGTCAAGGTTGTATTCTCTTTCAAGTCTTTCCTGAATAATTTCAAGATGAAGAAGACCAAGGAAGCCGCAACGGAAGCCGAAGCCTAAAGCGCCTGAGGTTTCAGGCTCGTATGAAAGAGAAGCATCGTTAAGCTGAAGCTTTTCAAGTGCATCGCGGAGTGCTTCGTAGTCAGCACCGTCAGCGGGATAAACACCGCAGAATACCATAGGGTTAACCTTACGGTAACCGGGAAGGGGCTCTTCTGCTTGATGCTGAAGCTTTGTTACGGTGTCGCCGACCTTAGCGTCACGAACGGTTTTGATTGAAGCAGTAATATAACCAACCTCACCGGCAGAAAGCACATCTGTGGGCTCAAGACCTGTAGCTCGCATATAGCCGACTTCAACAACGTTGAACTGCGCACCTGTAGCCATCATAAGCATTGTTTCGCCTGCCTTGAGAGTGCCTTCAACAACTCTTACATAAACAATTACGCCCTTGTAGTTGTCATAAACTGAGTCGAAAATAAGAGCCTTAAGGGGAGCGTTATCGTTTGCCTCTGCGGGAGCAGGAATATCTGAAACGATTTTTTCAAGCACCTGCTCAATGTTTTCGCCTGTTTTTGCTGAAACTCTGGGAGCATCCATACAGTCAAGACCGATAACGTCTTCAACCTCGGAAGCTACTCTGTCGGGCTCAGCGGCAGGAAGGTCAATTTTATTGATAACGGGAACAAGCTCAAGGTCGTGGTCAAGTGCAAGATAAGTGTTGGCAAGTGTCTGAGCCTCGATACCCTGAGAAGCGTCGATAATAAGCACAGCACCCTCACAAGCTGCAAGTGAACGTGAAACTTCATAGTTGAAGTCAACGTGACCCGGAGTGTCTATAAGGTTAAGCTCATAGGTTTCGCCGTTTTTTGCTTTGTAGTCAAGCTTTACGGCGTGAGCCTTGATTGTGATACCTCTTTCTCTTTCAAGGTCCATATCGTCAAGAATCTGCTGAGACATATCTCTTTTTGCAACAGAGTTAGTAAGCTCGAGAAGTCTGTCGGCAAGAGTTGACTTACCGTGGTCGATATGAGCAATAATAGAGAAATTTCGGATATTTTCTTTTTTCTTGTTCAAATAATCACCTCATAATCTGGGGTTAAAGTAAATTACATTATATATTATCATAAAATATAAAATTTGGCAAGAAAAAAGAGGGGAGATATTATAATTTTTTTGAAAGGCTGTACAATCTGATAAATGATAAAAATTTTATGTTTTTCGTTATAAATTTATTGACAAACGATAAAAAGTGTGCTATATTGCAATTGTAAAAACACTTTGGGAGGAATAAAAATGAACTATACATCTCTTAAATCAGCAAAATTGACCCTTGCAATAGATTATATTTTCTGCGTTGTTCTCACGGGTCTTATGGTTTTTGCTTATCCGTTTTTCAACTGGTTTTTCTGTATGAGACCTGATGCAAAACTGCTTACGGTTTCTGTGCTTGTTGCGTTTTATATCTGCTGTATCCCTGCTTGGACTGCGCTTGTTTCAATAGCAAAGCTTATGAAAAACATAATGAACGAAGAGGTTTTCACTGAAAAAACAGTTTTTCTTATCCGTCTTCTTTCATGGTGCTGTGCAGCAGTGAGCTTTGTCTGCTTTGCAGCAGGCTTTATATATAAGCCTTTGTGGTTTGTTACTCTTGCAGCAGCTTTTATGATGCTCATTCTCCGAGTGCTGAAAAGCGTTATGGCAAAGGCTACGGAAATGAAAAACGAAAACGAGCTTACTATATAAGGAGGAGTCAGATATGCCGATTATAGTAAACCTTGATGTAATGCTTGCAAAAAGAAAAATGTCCTCAGGTGAGCTTGCCGAAAGGGTAGGTATCACTCAGGCAAATTTATCAATACTCAAAACGGGCAAGGCTAAGGCGGTTCGCTTTTCAACCCTCCAAAGCATCTGCGAAGCTCTCAGTTGTCAGCCCGGGGATATTCTTGAATTTATACCTGACAAGGAGTGAAATAAATGAACGAAGAAAATTATCTTAATGAAAAGAAAAAGGTGCAGATGTCATTTGTTGATGTGTTTGTTTTTCCTGTGATTTTTGTGCTGACAACTTTTCTTATAAGTGCAGTGCTTGATTTGTTCTGGTCGGTAAAGTCAAGAGGCTTAAGCACTGCTATAATATATTTATGCTTTTTTACCGTTGCTACAATTTATATTGTCACAAAAAGAAAAACCTTCTGCAAAGAGGCAATTCTGCCGGGTGCGCTTGCAGTTATTACCGCAATTTCCTATATCATTCACGGTGACGAATCACATTTTATTTTTACTTTTTTAATGCTGATTTATCTTTCGGGCTCATACTGCGTGAAAATGGTCGGCGAGGCAAAAGATACTTACGGCAGTTATTTCTATCTTCTTGAGGTGTGGAGAAGCGAAGTGGCAATACCCACAAAAAACGCTTTTCTTCCCTTGCGTTCACTGAAAACTCTTGCAAAAGCTCCTGACGTTGAACGAAAGAAAATTTCAAGCAAAACCCTTGGTATTGTAGGCGGTGCACTGCTTTCAATTCCCGTTATATGCCTTGTTGTTCCCTTGCTTATTGACGGCGACGCAGCCTTCGGCAGCCTTGCAACAACGACAGTTGATAAAATAAGTGAGCTTTTTGAAAGGCTATTTGCCAATATGGATTTACCCGTTGTAGAAGCTTTTCTCGCTTTGTTGGTTGCTCCCTATATCTATAACGTAATGTTCTGCTTCAGACACGGTGTTACTGATGAAAGAAGAAAAGAGAAGAACGAAGGCTACAAAAATCTCCGCTTTGTTTCCTCTAATGTTTTCGCAGGCTTTCTCAGCGTAATCAGCCTTGTTTATGTGGTTTATCTGCTTTCACAGCTTGCTTACTTTTTCAGTGCATTTACAGGCAAGCTTCCCGACGGAAGCACAATTACTGTAGCTTCCTATGCAAGAAGAGGCTTTTTTGAAATGGTTGCAGTTGCCGTAATAAACCTTGCAGTTATAGGTGTTACAGTGCTTTTTTCAAAGAGAAATGACGGTGAAATAAGCAGAATGATAAAGGGCTTTGATTTGTTCCTCTGTGGCTTCACCCTTGTGATTGTAATGACCTCAATTTCAAAAATCCTGCTTTACATTGCAGAAATGGGTCTTACTCACAAAAGACTTTATGTATTTGTTGCCGACCTGATTCTTCTTGTTGCCTTTGTAATGGTTATAGTAAGAATTTTCAGAAAGAAGTTCCCTTATATGAAAATTATTCTCGCTTTTGCCTGCTCGGTGATAACCCTTATGTCACTTGTGGGTACAGACAGCCTTATTGCAAATTATAACGTTGAAATGTGTCTTAAAGGTAACCTCAAATCGGTAGATGTTGATCTGCTTGAAGATATAGGCTTGCCTGCGCTGAAGCCACTGCATAAGCTCGTTCTTAATGAAAATGAAAGCGATAAAATTTATAATTACAGAGCAAAAGAAGCTTTGGCAAATGTGTTCTATTACGAAACAGTATATTACGGTACACCTGAAGAATATATGGAAAAGGGTGTAGTTGACCGCGGATTTACAAGTCTTGACGAATATCTTGCACTGAAATATGCCGAGAAAAACTTTGATGCTCTTGCAGAAATACATCAGAAATACGGCTGGTGGTACAGTAAAGAGAACACAGATCTCATTTTTGATAAGGAAATTCTTGATCAGGTTTTGTAGAATAGTAAAAAAACGCTCTGATTTCAGGGCGTTTTTTCTTTAAGCTGGCGATAACGGTTGCAATTTTTGTTTTAAAGTGATAAAATAAAAAGGTTAAAAGAAAGCAGACGCATGTTTGCACGGAGATGAAAAGCATTATGTATAAAATTATAAATAAACAAGAGCTTAATCCTACGGTTATGCTTATGGATATAGAAGCACCCTTTGTTGCTGCAAAGGCTCAGCCCGGGCAGTTCATTATTCTGAGAGTAGACGAAGAAAGAGGAGAGAGAATTCCTCTTACAATTTCAGGGTATGACAGAGAAAAGGGCACTGTAAGAATCATTTTTCAGATTGTTGGCGGCACAACAAAGGCTCTTTCAATGAAAAATGAGGGCGAATATATCAGCGATTTCTGCGGCCCCTTAGGTGAAGCAACAAAGACAGAAAATCTTAAAAAGGTGCTTATAGTCGGCGGCGGTGTGGGCTGTGCAATTGC
>JAFOXT010000310.1 GCA_017425745.1 Clostridia bacterium
CCCTGCTGCACTGAGAACACAGTATGCCTATTCCCTGATTTGTCAGAACAACGGAAAGGCTGCAGCAAAAATTAAAAAGCGTTTTGACAAAATTATTGCTTCTTACCCCTATAGCGGTGAGGCCGAGTCAGAAAGAGAATTACTCCGGCTTTGCATGCAGAAAACCGAACTACAAAATCTGATATAAGTAGGATTTATCTTTATAAATGAAGCACTCGCTTTCGCTCCCATGAAGCGTTTGCTGATGCAAACATGAAGCATCGAACTAGCGTTCAATATGATGCAAAGTGTGCCGTCAAAAAATCATGCACCGACGGTGTGCTTCATAGCCGTGAGGCTGCTTCATTTTTCATGTGCCGCAAGGCACACTTCATTTTAAATAAAAACAGGACGATGCCGAAGCATCGTCCTTGGTTTTTATTTAAGAAGTCCGTGGTATCTGCCCATCCAGTAAGGAAGTGTGTAGGTTGTTGAACCTTCCATACAGTTTGGCTCGTGAGTGTTGAGAGTGTATGATGAGCCGTTGTACTTATGAAGACCTCTTTCGTCTGCTGCTGCAACCTTCCACTTAAGTCTGCCGGTTGCTGCTGAAAGAACCATACCGATAAGCTTTATGATATCGTTGTCTGAATCAAAGAAGAAGGGCTTCTTGTGGTTGGGATCGTATGAAAGCACTTCTGTATCACCGATGCCTGCATCAGCAAGGTTGAATTCATCAATATCATCACGGTTTTCGTTTGAAGAAAGGTAAATTCTTGTGTCAATGGGATGACGTGAAAGCTGCCAAGCTGCAGTTTCAACAATGTTGTTGCCGTACTGGTCCTTGATTTCCTTGTCGGGATATGCAAGCTGATATACATAGTACCAGAGCGGATTTTCACTGAAGCTCATTGAGTACCACCAATCGTTGATGCCTTCTCTGTAGAAGCTGAGAAGCTCTTCATCGTCTTCCATCTGGAAAAGAAGGTAGTAAGCAAGCATTGCCATTTCTTCGTCAGAATAGTTGAGAATAATTCTGTAAACTGTGTCAACAAGAGTTGTGTTAATAAGCGGTCTGAGAATAAATCCGAGAATGGGTGTTACTGAGTTTGCATATTCAAGAATTGCAAACTTATATCTTTCGCGGTTCTGAGTCATAATTGTTGCATACTGATACTGCTCGTCAAGTGCAGCCATTCTGTATTCGTCTGCCCATTTCTGGTCGCCTGTTACATAGTGAGCAAGCTTGAACGCTGAAAGAATAACTGAGGTCTGAAGAGGAGCACCGCCGAGCACCTGACCGTTGTGGAGATATGTTCTGTTGTACTTACCCCATGTGGTAGGCTGACCTGAACCGTCTACAAGGCTGTAGCCGTTGTCAACAATGTGCTGAGCGAATTTGTCCATTGTGTTTTCAATAATTGCCTTGATTTCGGGATCTTCGGGTCCGAGAATATCATAAGCAAGCTTGTAGATAAAGAGATGGCCGATAACCTCGTCAGCTGATGTGTCGCCCTTATAAACGATATCATCAATTGAAATGCCCATATCCTTAAGCTCTGAATTTGCACCGAGAAGGTCGTCCCAGAGTCTCTGAGGAATTTCGCCTGATGCATCAGCCTTGTAGCCTCTCAGGTTTTCGTTGTTGAGAAGGAAGTCTTCGCCGTTTTTCTTTTCTGTTGACATACCTGTTGCAGTGCCGTCACCGTTGTGGCTCCAATAGATGTAGCCGTTATAGTCACTGTAGCCTGCTTCCTTTTCACTCTTGAGAGTGTATGTTCTTGCCCAGAAGCCTTCAACAAGCTTTTCTCTCTTTGCTGCGTCAGCGCTGTCTGCTGCAACCCAGCTTGATTCGTCGCCTACGCTGAGGTGGTCATCCTTCTGAGTATATGAAGGAATACCTGTCCAGAGATACTGCTTGTTCATTTCGTCAAACATTGTTGCAGGGCTTTCAAAGGGTACTGCCTGTGAATAGTCGCCGCCTTCTTTAAGAACCTCTGCTGAATAATACTTACCTGTATCGTAGTCGGTAATTGAGCCGTGTCTCTGATGTCTTACAAAAGCCTCTGTTGTGCCCTTACGCATTGAGATATATGTAAGCATAAG
>JAFOXT010000039.1 GCA_017425745.1 Clostridia bacterium
AACAGGTCGGCACAGGCCGCTGTCCAGGTGTCGTGAGTCCAGTAGATGGGCTCAATAATGGGAATACCGTTAGAGTATACCATATGGGTAGTGTTGAAAAGCGCCCAACGGTTTTTGTGAGGCTCTGCAGAATACTGGTTGAGATAATTCCACGCATTCGTCATTGTTGTGTGGGATACAAGATAGTCATACTTGCAGCTTATCATCCAAACGGGAGTGTTTCTGAGTGCTCTCAGCTCAACATCTGATGGGTTGTATACAGGTGAGATAAGATATAACGCTGCAAAATAGTCGGGATACTGAGCTGCAATTCTGTAAGCTCCTCGACCGCCCATTGAAAGACCGCCTATGTAAATTCGGTCGGTGTCAATGTTGGCAGCATATTTGTTTACAAAGTGATCGATGTCTTGCTTCAGTTTTGCACTTTCACCGCTCCACGCAATGTCAATATTGGGGTCACGGGGGAGGAAAAGGAATGCACCGCCGGTGCCCTTGATTTTAGCCTGGTTTTCATCAGCTGCCCAAAGAGCAATGTCATATCCGTAAAGCTGATGGCGTTCATATACGCTTGAAAACTGACCGTGAAGCCAGATTATGAGAGGATACTTGGTCTTGTCGCCTTTAGATTTTACGGGGGAGTACATAACATAGTCGAAGTTTATAGCATCACCGTTAGTGAAAGTTGACTGTAAAGCAGACATTCCCGCTGAAATGCTCACTGCACCTGCAGGCAGGCAACAGGTTGCTATAATCAGTATTGATAAAAAGAGGGATAAAACTTTCTTCATATAACAGCCTCCTTCTTTGAAATATATTACATTATACTACTATTGAACCGTTACAGTCAATGTACAAATGTTTAAAAATTGTTGTAAATCGAAAAAATAATTCTCTCTTGAGAGGATTGTAGCAAAAAGAGTTGAAATCTGTGTGTGAAAACAGATTTCAACTCAAGCTTTATAGAATTATATTACCTGAAATGATGTTGTCAATAAACTGCCTTGCGGCTCTAGCTGAGCGTGAGCCTCGTGAAAGAACAAAGCGTTCTGCGGCAAGGTCGATTTTTTCCTCGTCATACTCTATTCTCGCAGCGTCGGCAAGATGATGCACAATGTCGAGATAGGTCTTCTTGTCGGGACGGCTGAAGGTTACCTGAATTCCGAAGCGCTCTGAAAGAGAAATAATCTCCTGCATAGTGTCGTTGCGGTGAATGTCGTCACCCTCACGGTCGCTGAAGGTTTCCTTGACAAGATGACGGCGGTTGCTTGTTGCGTAAATCACCACATTCTGACCCTTTGCAGAAACTGAGCCTTCAAGAATAGCCTTGAGTGCGCTGAAGTTGTCGTCGTCCTTAGGGAATGAAAGGTCGTCAATGAAAACGATAAACTTGAGAGGATTGTCCGTAAGCTCGTCGAGAATTTTCGGAAGCTCCCTGAGCTGTTCCTTTCTCACTTCAAGAATTCGAAGTCCCCTTGAGTAAAGCTCATTGACAATCGCTTTTATAGTGGAGGACTTACCTGTACCTGCATCACCTGTAAGGAGAATGTTTGAGGCAGGCTTTCCTGAAAGCAGAGCGTTTGTGTTGTCGAGAATAATCTTCTGCTCACGCTTGTAGTCGATAAGCTCGCTGAGGGTTGTTCTGTCGGGATTTACAACGGGAACAATTCTGCCGTCGGAAAGATAGAACATACGGTACTTTGCATACATTCCGTAGCCGAATTTGTGAATATTCTCCATTCGGTCAGCGTAAAACTCAGAAATGTTCAGCTTTTCTTCCTTGAAGGTGGGAAGGAGACCGTTATAGCTTATAAAGTCTGTCAGCTTTTCTGAGGTGAGGTCACAGACCTTCTGCAGAATTTTCAGCTCCCTTTCAGTGCTTTCCTTTATAACTGAGGGAAGAGCTGTGTCTTTCGTTTTATATCTGATATACACATTCTCGTCGCTTGAGGTAAGCTCAGCAATATATGAGGAGAGAGAGTCGAAGCCACTTTCATAAAGGCTTTTGACAAACTCTGCGTAAAAATCAAGAGATTTTCTTTCATCAGCCTCGTTTGCAGTATCAAGAAAAGCGAGAAGATTTTTTATTACACAGTCGCTGAGAAGACCGCGGAAAACCGTAAGAGAATGGAGTTCAAAGGATAAATCTTTAAGCATAAAATCACTTCTTATTTAAGTATTGCACCTTCAGCGCCGCTTGACACCATATTTGCGTAGCGCTTGAGGTAGCCTGAAAGCTCTTTTGTTTTGGGTACAAAGTTCTTCATTCTTTCTGCAAGAATTGCTTCGTCAACCTTGAGCTCAAGAGTGTTTTCGGGAATGTTGATTGAAATAATATCGCCGTCTTCAACAACACCGATCATACCACCGCTTGCAGCCTCAGGTGAAACGTGACCGATGCACGCACCTCTTGTTGCACCTGAGAAACGGCCGTCTGTAATAAGTGCAACGCTGTTACCGAGACCCATACCCATAATAGCTGAGGTAGGATTGAGCATTTCTCTCATACCGGGACCGCCCTTGGGACCTTCATAGCGGATAACAACAACGTCACCGGCTTTGATTTTGCCTTCGTTGATTGCTTTCTGAGCATCTTCCTCGCAGTCGAATACTCTAGCGGGACCTTCGTGTACAAGCATTTCGGGAAGAACTGCTGAACGCTTTACAACACTGCCGTCAGGAGCAAGATTACCGCGGAGAACGGCGATACCGCCTGTTTCGCTGTAGGGATTATCAATTGTGCGGATAACCTCGGGGTTAAGGTTGGGGCAGGACGCAATGTTTTCGCCTACTGTTTTACCTGTAACTGTCATACAGTCAAGCTCAAGAAGGTTCTTCTTTGAAAGCTCGTTCATTACTGCATAGACACCGCCGGCTTCGTTAAGGTCTTCCATAAAAGTGGGACCTGCAGGAGCAAGGTGACAGAGGTTGGGAGTTTTTGCACTGATTGAGTTTGCAATATCAAGATTAATGTCAATACCGCACTCGTGAGCAATTGCAGGAAGGTGAAGCATGCTGTTGGTTGAACAGCCGAGAGCCATATCAACTGTAAGAGCATTTTTGAAAGCCTTTTCTGTCATAATGTCAAGAGGACGGATATCCTTTTTAATCATTTCCATAACTGCCATACCGGCGTGCTTTGCAAGCTCGATTCGGCTTGAGTAAACAGCAGGGATTGTGCCGTTGCCCTTAAGACCCATACCGAGAACCTCAGTAAGACAGTTCATTGAGTTTGCAGTGTACATGCCTGAGCATGAACCGCAGGTAGGACAGGTTTTTTCTTCAAATTCAAGAAGCTTTTCGGCAGTGATTTTTCCTGCTGCATATGAGCCTACTGCTTCGAACATACTTGAAAGACTTGTTTTCTTTCCGCCTACACGGCCTGCAAGCATAGGGCCGCCTGAAACAAAAACGGTGGGAATATTGAGTCTTGCCGCAGCCATAAGAAGACCGGGAACATTCTTGTCACAGTTGGGTACCATTACAAGACCGTCGAAGCCGTGAGCGAGAACCATTGACTCAGTTGAGTCTGCAATAAGGTCGCGGGTAACAAGAGAATACTTCATACCTCTGTGACCCATAGCAATACCGTCGCAAACTGCAATTGCAGGGAAAACGATAGGTGTACCGCCTGCCATTGCAACACCCATTTTTACAGCCTGAGTGATTTTGTCAAGGTTCATATGACCGGGTACGATTTCGTTATATGAAGAAACAATACCGATAAGTGGTCTTGCTGTTTCTTCGCTTGTAAGACCGAGTGCGTGATAAAGTGAACGGTGGGCTGCGTTGCCGGGACCGTCTACGATTGTATCTTTAATCATAATTGTTCATTCCTTAATATAAGTGATAAGAGGCGAGGCTACAGGAGCTTCGCCTCTATAATGTGATTAGTTGTTGATAAGCTTATCTTCGCCGTTCCAGCTGTAAAGCTTACGGATGTCTTCACCAACGATTTCAGCGGGATGTTCAGCAGCAAGCTTTCTCATAGCCTTGAAGTGTACCTGGCTGCCTGCGTCTGACATATCGAGAAGGAAGTCCTTTGCGAAAGTACCGTCCTGAATGTCAGCAAGCACCTTCTTCATAGCCTTCTTTGTTTCTTCTGTGATAATCTTGGGACCTGTGATGTAGTCGCCGTATTCAGCTGTGTTTGAAATTGAATATCTCATACCTGCGAAACCGCTCTGATAAATAAGGTCAACGATGAGCTTCATTTCGTGGATACATTCAAAGTAAGCGTTTCTGGGGTCATAGCCTGCTTCAACAAGTGTTTCGTAGCCAGCCTGCATAAGTGCACAAACGCCGCCGCAAAGAACAGCCTGCTCACCGAAGAGGTCTGTTTCTGTTTCTGTTCTGAAGTTTGTTTCAAGAACGCCTGCTCTTGCACCGCCGATACCGAGAGCATATGCAAGACCGATATCCCATGCGTCGCCTGTAGCATCCTGCTCAACAGCGATAAGACAGGGAACACCCTTGCCTGCCTGATATTCGCTTCTTACTGTGTGACCGGGGCCCTTGGGAGCAACCATAATAACGTTGATATCCTTTGAGGGCTTGATGCAGCCGAAGTGAATGTTGAAGCCGTGTGCGAAAGCAAGTGTCTTGCCTGCTGTCATATAGGGCTCAATGTCTTCCTTGTAAAGCTTAGCCTGCTTTTCATCGTTGATAAGAATCATAACAACGTCAGCATTCTTAGCAGCTTCAGCAGCTGTCATAACCTTAAGACCCTGTCTTTCAGCCTTTGCCCAGCTCTTGCTGCCTTCGTAAAGACCAACGATAACATCTACGCCGCTGTCCTTAAGGTTGAGTGCGTGTGCGTGACCCTGTGAGCCGTAACCGATAATTGCAACGGTTTTGCCGCTGAGCTTCTGAAGGTCACAGTCCTGCTGATAAAAAATTCTTGCCATAATAATTTCCTCATTTCTACAATGTTTGATTTTTTATTTAATCAGAGTGAAGAGCTCCTTCACTCTTTATGTTTTTAAAAAAGCGTAACTTTTCTGATTGTTGAAGCACCCTTTGAAAGTGAAACAATACCTGTACGGCAGATTTCAAGGATGTTGTAATCTCTCATAAGATTGATGAAGTCGTCGATGCGTCTGCTGTCAGCTGTAAGCTGAAAAACCATAGATTCCCTTGTGTAGTCAATGGTCTTTGCGTTAAAGGCATCTGCTGCTGCGCGGATTTCATCTCTTACCTCGGGATTGTTTTCCATTTTTATTAAAAGAAGCTCACGGCTTACTGATGTTGATGAATCAATCTCTTCAATTGAAATTACATCGGGAAGCTTATAAAGCTGATTTACCATCTGGTCTTTTGCCAGCTTTTCACCGTCAAACACAACGGTGATTCGTGAAACCTCTTTTGATTCGGTTTCACTTACTGTAAGACTTGCAATGTTGAACTGTCTTCTTCTGAACATACTTGTTACACGGTTAAGCACACCGAACTGGTTATTTACAAGTACTGCTACTGAAAATCTTTCCATATCAGTCACCAACCTTTACAATAATGTCGTCCATTGAGCCGCCGGGAGGAAGCATAGGAAGAACAAATTCGTCTTTGTCAATTATACATTCAACGAGATAAGTACCGTCACAGCTGAAAGCTCTTTGGAGAGCCTTATCGAGCTCTTCGGGATTTGTAACTCTCTCGCCTTTTGCACCGAAGGCATCTGCAAGCTTAACAAAATCTGTTTTTCTGTCAAGCACAGTGTTTGAAAAATGCTTGTCGAAGAAAAGATTCTGCCACTGTCTTACCATGCCGAGAACGCCGTTATTAAGAAGAAGAATAACAAGAGGCACATTCTCTTTTACTGCAGTAGCCATTTCGTTAAGGCACATACCGAAGCTGCCGTCACCTGTTACAAGAACAGCTCTTTCCTTTGTAGCCATTGAAGCACCGATAGCAGCACCCATACCGAAGCCCATTGTGCCGAGACCGCCGCTTGAAATAAATCTGCGTGGCTTTCTGAAAACGGCATTCTGCGCTGTCCACATCTGATGCTGACCTACGTCGGTTGCAATAGGTGTGTTTTCAGTGAGATATTTGTTGAGAGTAAGAATTGCTCTTCTCGGTGTCATACCCTCACGGTTGTCGAGCGTTTCCTTTTCATCTTCTCTGAAAGCGGCAATTGTCTTATGCCACTCCTTGTGCTCAGCCTTATTTAAAAGGGGAATAAGCTTTTCGAGAGTTTTCTTTATGTCACCGCGGAGTCCGTGCTCAACATTTACTGTTTTTGAAAGCTCGGCACCGTCAATGTCGATATGTACAATTTTTGCTTTTGTTGCAAATTTTGAACGGTCACCTGTAACTCTGTCGTTGAATCTTGCACCGAGAGCGATGATTACATCTGCGTGGTGCATAGCCATTGATGAAGCATAATGTCCGTGCATACCCTGCATACCGAGGTATCTGGGATGGTTTGTGGAAATTGCAGAAAGTCCCATCATTGATGAGCCTATAGGTGAATCAATTTTGTCAGCAAGGAGAAGAACCTCTTCCTGAGCCTCGCTTGAAAGAAGACCGCCGCCTACATAGATGTAAGGCTTTTCTGCGGAATTGATGCACTCTGCAGCAGCTTCAATTCTTATGTCCTTTGCGCTCTGTCTTTCGTCTGCAACAACAATATCTCTTGTGGTGTATTCATATTTTGCAATCTGAATATCCTTAGGTACGTCAATAAGCACGGGACCAGGTCTGCCTGAAACAGCAAGACGGAAGGCCTCTCTTATTGTGTCTGCAAGGTCTTTGATGTCGCCTACGAAGAAGTTGTGCTTTGTAATGGGAAGGGTGATACCTGTAATATCAATTTCCTGAAAGCTGTCTGTACCAATCTGTGAGCTCATTACGTTACCTGTAATTGCCACAAGAGGAACAGAGTCGAGATAAGCTGTTGCTATACCGGTTACAAGGTTTGTTGCTCCGGGGCCTGAGGTTGCAATTACAACGCCCGGCTTGCCTGTAGCCCTTGCGTAACCGTCGGCTGCGTGAACAGCGCCCTGCTCGTGAGCGGTAAGCACATGCTTAAGCTCGTCTTTATATTTATAAAGTGAATCGTAAACGTGAATAATCTGACCGCCGGGATAACCGAAAACGGTTTCGATTCCCTGGTCGATGAGTGATTTAACGATTATATCCGCACCGGATAATATCATGCCGTCACTCCTTTCTGGTGTGTGAATTTAAAACTCAGGCGAGTTCTGTGATTGTTTCAATTTCAACAAGAACATCCTTGGGAAGCTCTTTTACTGCAACGCATGAACGTGCAGGCTTACCTGTGAAGTATTCAGCGTAAACCTCGTTGAAAGCAGCAAAGTCGCTCATATTCTTAAGGAAGCAAGTTGTCTTGATAACCTTTTCAATTGATGTGCCTGCCTCTGTGAGTACGGCAACAATATTTTCGCATACCTGCTTTGTCTGACCCTTGATATCTTCAGCTTCAACTGCGCCTGTCTTGGGGTTGATGGGAATCTGACCTGAAGCAAAAAGAAGGTTGCCTGAAGCAATTGCCTGTGAATAAGGACCGATTGCTGCGGGTGCGTTTTCTGTAAAAATAACTTTACTCATAATTGTAAACTCCTTTATAGAGATTTCCTCGAAAACCTTAGTAAAATAAGAATTTTCAAGTCAGAGGATATTAAACTCCATTATAATTTGTTAATTATACACCGAAACGCAACAAAATGCAACACATTAAAGCGCAAAATTGAAAAAAGTTGTTGAATATTTTGACATTATAATGTAAAATTACAGAG
>JAFOXT010000005.1 GCA_017425745.1 Clostridia bacterium
CATACCTCGCTGTTAAGCTGTTCTGCTTTTAACTTTCTGAAAAGATTAATAAGTACAATTACCGCAATAATTGACAGAATAATTTCTGCTGTTGTCTGTGCATAAGCAAGACCGTAAAGCGGAAAGAAATGATTGAGGATATATATAGCGGGAATTTCAAGAACAATTTTTCGGAGTATAGCGAAAATGAGTGATTTTTTGCCCATACCACAAGACTGGAAAATGCCGACCGCCATAAAATCCATACATATAAACGGAAGGCTGAGGCACATACCTCTTAAAAATGCAGTTGAGTATTCAACAACTGAAGGTGTATCGATAAACATAGATGCAAGATTTTTTGAGAATACAAAATAAAGCACCGTAATCAAGGTCATAAGACTGAGAACAATTTTTGTTGTGAATGTAATAAAGCCCTTCATTCGTGTGTAATTTTTTGATGAGAAGTTATAGCTGATAAGAGGCATAACACCCTGAGAAATACCAAGGGCTACCTGAAGCGGAATCAGGTTGATTTTGTATGAAATTCCCATTGCAGCAACCGCATCAGCATTGAAAGCAGCTGTAAAGTTGTTGAGAATTGTCATACCGGTAACGTTGAGAAGATTCTGTATTGAAGCAGGAACACCGACTGCGAAAACACCGAAAACAATTTTCTTTTTCAGAGTGAACTTTTTCGGGTTGAGGCAGACAAAGCTGTTCTTTCTTTTTACAATTGCAAGAATAATGAAGTATATTGAAGCAAAAGTATTGGAGATGAAGGTTGCAAGTCCTGCACCGGCTGCACCCATGCCGAGACCCCAGGGCATAATAAAAATCGGGTCAAGGATAATATTAAGTAAACAGCCGCTCATTGTACCGATGCTTGCGTGAAGTGAAGAGCCCTCAGAACGAACCATATAGGCCATTACAACATTGAAAATTGACGGTACTGCACCGCAGGAAACTGTCCATAAAAGATAATCTGCCGTTGCTTTTGATGTAATTTCATCTGCACCAAGAAGACTCAGTACAGGTGATTTGAAAATAGTAATAATAACGGATATAAGAAGTCCTGCAAAAACGGAGCAGTAAAGGCCGAAGGCTGAGGTGCGTTTTGCAGTATCATAATCCTTTACCCCTAAAGCTCTGCTCATCATACTGGAGCAGCCTACACCGAAAAGGTTATTAACAGCATTAAATGCAAGCAACACAGGACCGGCAAGTGTAACTGCCGCATTCTGCACAGGGTCATTGAGCATACCTACAAAAAATGTATCTGCAAGATTATAAATTACCATTACCAGTGATGTTATGACTGTGGGTACAGACATTTTCATAACTGCTTTAGGAATTGGTGTGTTTTCGAATAAATCTGCCTTAGTTAAAGTGTTCATTATAAATCCTCGCTTAAAAATTCTTCTTACATTATATCCTTTATTTAGGGTTTTGTCTACAGAAAAAATCGCCAAGGCAGATACCTTGGACGATTTTTTTCGATTTTATCAGTAATTTAGAGAATGTCACATTAAATCATATGCTGAAATATGCCTTCAGTTTTTCGATTGAGAAAGGAGCTTTCTCAGTTTTAATCTTTTCGTGAGTTGGAATAGAATAGGTGAGGGGATAAGGTGCAGTTTCAAAACCTGCAATTTTCTTATTCTCGTTAACTGTTGACTCACCGCAAAGAGGACACACTGTATATTCCTCACCAAGGTCTATATCACAGTGCTTACAACGCTTACCTTCAATATTTCTTGCCTTTCCATCATATCCGTTTGAGTCTGATGCTTCAACTCTTACAGGCACACCATCAGAGGAGATAATTCTGAAAAACTCCTTGCAGAAAGTTGTGTCAGTAAAGCACTGACTGTAGCAGATATTGAGGTAATCACCAAAGGTTACGCAGGTTGAAATTATGGGTAATCCGTAAACTGTTCCGTTGCCGCTTATAACGTCAACTCGCTCAATTCTTTTCAGCATCCAATCAGGATAAGGGATAACGCCGATATTTGAAATAATAGTTGTCATACCGTTAATGTGATTTTTAATTTGAGAGGAATTGACAACAGCTTTTTTGATGGGGTAGGGAACAATTCGTAAAACAGGGTTAATTGTTTTGGAATAGTTTGAATTAATAAAATTCTGAAGCTTTTCCTTTGAAAGACTTTTTTTGATTTCGCCTTTAATTGCTTTAAGAATCTCTTCAAAAGTAAGGTCTGTTTTGCCGTCAGGATTAAAGCTGAGTGTTGTGTCACAGGCAAAGTTGCGAACTGTCTTTGTAGGGAAATCTTTTCTGAGATTAATAGGCACTGAAATTCTGATGAACTTATCAATAGGATTTTCCTCAGCTTTTATTACAGCGTAAATGGCAGCAGCAGAAAGATATTCAGTTACCGTTACATTGTGAAAATGACATCTTTCTTTGAGGGCATTTACCGGCATAATGCCTGAGATAGCTTTGACATAGTCGTGGTCAAGCTTTTGAGGGAAAGCGTAAGAATCGGTAAATTCAGGGATTTTTTCAGCCTTACCGGTGTAGTATCGCTTGTATGCGTTTTCGGATTCCTCTTCTGAGCCGTTAATTCTTGTTGAAATAACA
>JAFOXT010000311.1 GCA_017425745.1 Clostridia bacterium
CATGCCCGGCAGCGGCAAGACCACCGTGGGTAAGCTTTTGGCAGCCCAGACCGGCAAAGTTTTATATGTACTTTAAATAAAAACAAGGCAGAGTAACCCTCTGCCTTGTTTTTTAGTGTGGAGGGTGAAGGGCGAAGGGTGGAGTTAAGAACCCCTTCCGTCAGACCTATGGTCTGGTGATTGTAACGCTTCGCTCCGATTATATCTGTTTTAATTTTGTTGAATACCTTACTAACGGTCCGCCGAGGCAACTAAGCTTAATCGGCGGACTGAATTTTTATTTTCTGAATCTGTAAAGGCGGATATAATCAGCTCTTTACCTTTAACAGACGAGTTGGTTACGCAGACGAAATCTGACCATTTTATGAAATATAAAGGTGCGACCACAACTCCACTCTCAACTCTTCACTCTCCACACTTTAAAAAATATTGTGCCATGCAAAATCATCGTCTCTTACAATTTCCTGCACCATACTGCGGCACTCTGCAATTTTTGCCATAAGGTGCTGTTCATCGTTGATGCCCACATAGTGCTTCAGCATAAGAATGTCCTTGTCAAGCTCATCTGTCAGCCTGTGGTTTGTTATAAGAGCGAAAAAAATCTCATTCTTTTCCCAGTAGATTTCAATATCAGTTACAGCGGCACTGAGTAGGGGATTTTCATTTTCTGCAAGAATATAAAGCGATTCAAGCTTGCTGTCAAGGTTAGCCGCTTTTTTGTCTATTATAAGGCTGTCAAAGCCGTTTATAGCAGCAAGATATAAAACTGTAAGGGCAATTATTAAAAGTCTTTTCAAGGCTTTTTTACCTCCTTGAGCCTGATGTAGCTTCTGCCTGATGAATCAACCGTCATAAGCAGAATTTCCTTTGCCGAAAGCTCCTTTTCATCAAGAATTTTATATAGCTTTTCCCTTGTCATATTGCACACATCAAATTCGCTGTCAACAATTTCTCCGTCGCAGATTACAAGACAGGGTATGCTTACCTTTTCTGTAGCCATACTGAGGTCCTGAGGGGTTATTGTGCGGTGCTGAGGCTTCAGCTCAACGCTTATTGATCCGTTGGTTTCAATGTAAGCATACTGCACCTGACTTATATCAAAAACGTCCTTCAGCCTAAGTGCCTCCATAAGGTCGTCAATACTGTAGCGTATAAGCCTCAGACTGCTTTCAATAAGCTTTCCGTTTTTTATAATCATAACTGAATTACCCTGAAGAAGCTTGCGTGCCTTTCTGCTTTTTATGCTTATAACAGAAAGCAGCACCTCAAACATAACAAGCACAAGAAGAGATGTTACTGTACTGATAAGGGGCATTTCCATATTCTGAAGGGGCATTGATGCAACATCGGAAATGAGAATTGTTATAACAAGCTCAGAGGGCTGAAGCTCACCAATCTGCCGTTTACCCATAAGCCTCACCATAGCAATTACAACAACATATATTATTACACACCGTATTACAAGATTTATCATTGGCTGTCACCTCAGAGTGATTATGGACAGAATAAAATAAAAAAATTCCTCTGTAAGCAAAACAGAGGAATTAAGTTTATCAGTAACATCTTGAGCAAGGGGAGTAGCCACTGAGCTTTGCATCGGATATGCTCATCTGAGTTTTTGATTTTTTAAGATAAGAACAGCCTGCCCTGTGATATTTTGTTCCCGAAGCAGTTACATAACAGATGTCACTGCTTTCCTTTTGCACAGGTTCAGAAACAGTAGTGGGTGCTTCTGCTTCGGTGGTCTTTATTTCAGAAGCGTCGGTTGTTATAACGGTTGTAGCTGAATTTTCAGTTGTCTGCTCCTGCGTTGTTAAAACAGGTTCGGTAGTTGTTGTTTCGTTCTTAAAGGTAAGCGTCTGTTTTTCCTTGGTTGTAGCTTCTGCTTTTTCAATAACAACGGGAGGTGCGTTTTCAAGCTGTTTTATTCTGTATGAGTTGGCCGCACCGAGAAAGAGATTAGCTGCCGACAGTACAATCAGAATACAAATAAGAATACTGATTAACTTATTTGACTTATTCATAAGCTCCTCCTTTTAAAATACAAGCTGAACAAGCAGCATATAGCATATTGTACCGCCTGAAATTGAAATAATCATCTGCTTTTTCCAAAGGTGCAAAAGGGCGGTAATCGCAATTGCAATAAGCTCAGGCAAGCCGTGGCTTCCCTCAAGTATTGTTACATCCTTCAGTGCAAAAACAATAAGAAGACCGAAAACTGCACCGGGAAGATACTTGCCCAGATACTGGATAAACCTTGGTGTAGGCTTGTTTTCGGGAAAGGCAACAAAGGGGAGAAAACGCATAATAATTGTTGCCAGAAAGATTATAACAATTGTAATAATTTTTTCGTTTGTACTCATTTCGCTGTACCGTCCTTTCTTTCAAGGTAGCCTTTTGAAAGGGCGAGAGCAATAAGAATTGCAATCATTGAGGGGATAATGAAGTTATCCTTGCCGAAAATCATAAGGCAGATTGCTGAAAGAAGAAGTCCCGAAAGACTGCTGAAATGGTTTTTATCCTTTTCCCACTGACCGAGAAAAATAACAACAAACATAGAGGTCATAACAAACTCAATGCCTTCGGTGTTGAAGTTTATCAGTGTGCCGAAAACCGCGCCGACAGTTGAACCGACTATCCAGTAAAGATGGTCGTAAAGTGTTACAAAAAACATAAACCAACCTCTGTCAACATCTTCGGGCGGGTTAGCGGAATAGTTGATTGAAAAGGTTTCGTCAACCATACCGAAAATCATATAAAGCTTTTTAAAGCCCAGACCCTTATATTTTTCAAGCATTGAAATTCCGTAAAAAAGATGTCTTGCCGAAAGAACAATGTTGACCACAAAGGTGTTAAGGGGGTCAAAGCCTGATGTGAGCAGACTGATGGCTACAATCTGTGCACTTCCGCCGAAAATAAAGGTGCTCATCAAAAGGGTATAAAGAGGATTGAAGCCGTGCACTGTCATTGAAATGCCGTAGGCAAGTCCCAGAAAGCCGTAGCCGGCAAAAATGGGCAGTGAGTGAGGCAGAGCAACATAAGCAGCACGGGTAATCTTATTCGATTTTCCGTTTAATACTGTTGAATTTTCTTTTTTCATATTTTCACTTCTTTTAAATATTCTCAGTGTATTATAATACCGAAATTATGACAATAATTTACAATTAAGAAAAATAACTCCTTTTTTAATTAAGTTGCAAAAATGCAATTTACATTCGAAAGGTTTTGTGATAAAATTCTTTATGGTGATAAATATGAAAGGTAAAAAAAGAACGGTGTGCAGTGTCCTTGCCATCCTTATAGGAGCAGCAATGATGCTCTTTGGTGTATATCGCGGTGAAACCGATGTAGTGCTTTTAAAGGCAATTAAAATATGTCTGGAGTGTATAGGAATTGGATAAGAAAAAGAAGCTCTCAAATGAGGGCAGACGCAACATTTTTCAGTTTATATGGGCTCTTATAACAAATAGCTTTGCCTTCGGCTTTGCTCAGGGAAAAATCTACACAGGCAAGCTTAAAACTCTTTGTCTTCCCGGACTTAACTGTTATTCCTGCCCCGGTGCAGTGGCGTCCTGTCCTATAGGCTCACTGCAGGCGGTAATCAGCTCAAGAAATTTCAAATTCAGCTTTTACGTTGTGGGCTTTATGGTGTTTATCGGTGCAATTTTCGGCAGATTTGTCTGCGGCTGGCTTTGCCCCTTCGGCCTTTTACAGGACCTTCTTCACAAAATACCTTTTCCTAAAAAGATAAAAACCTTTAAGGGAGATAAGCTTTTAAGGAATCTGAAGTATGTTATCTTACTCGTTTTTGTAATAATTCTTCCTATGTGTCTTGTTGATATAACGGGACTTGGTGAGCCTTGGTTCTGCAAATTTATCTGTCCTGCAGGTACACTTGAGGGCGGTATACCCTTGACTGCAATGAATGAAAGTCTGAGAAAAGCTCTTGGCTTTCTCTGGGCGTGGAAGTTTGTTATTCTTGTTCTCATTCTTGTTCTTTCAGTAATAATTTACAGACCCTTCTGCAAATATCTCTGCCCCTTAGGCGGCGTATATTCTCTTTTCAACGGCATATCTGTTTTCAGACTCAGGTTTGATGAAAACAAGTGTGTTTCCTGTAATAAATGCTCCAAGGTCTGCAAGATGAACGTTGACCCTACAAAAAATCCCGATCATACGGAATGTATCAGATGCGGACTTTGTGTTGAGGCTTGTCCGACAAATGCACTGACTTCAGGTTTTGTAAATCAGCAAAAAAAGGCTGAAAAAGTAAATAAAAGCGAAAAAAAGTAAAAATAATTGGAAAAAACAGGAAAAAACTTTATAAAAAAATCAAAAATATCATTGAGTTATCACAAAAAATGTTATATAATAAGTCGTATAATATTTTAAAGATATAAATTTACATTGATTGGAGGGTCACTTCATGAGCGACAAAACCATACAGTTCAAACTTACAACCAGTTCACCTGAAGAAATGAAAGAGGTACTTACAACAGTATACGAAGCTTTGATTGAAAAAGGATACAATCCCATAAATCAGATAGTTGGTTACATTCTTTCGGAGGACCCGACTTATATCACCACGCATAAAAATGCTCGCAGTCTTATCAGAAGAGTGGACAGAGACGAGCTTTTGCAGGAGCTTGTAAAGAATTATCTTAAGTAAAAACACGGAGGTATAAGATGGCTGCTAAAAAGAAGAACGAGTTTCTCACATATAAAGATAAGCCCCTTGTAAGAAAAGGTAACACAATTTATTACGGTAACATGAGCGACAAGTTTGTTGTAATGTTCCAGATTCTCAGCACAAAGGATGTTGACGGTCTTCAGGTTGCTGACAGAGTTGCTGTTCAGCTGATCAACACTGACCCTGATGTAAGACCTCACGACAGAATTGCACAGAAGACAGAAAAGAAGGGTCTTTACAGTGCAATGGATATCGGCAAGATCTGGTTAGAGCGTGCATTAGCAGAATGATTTGATAACATAAGGCGACGGCTTGACCGTCGCTTTGTTATAGCATCCGCTCGTGGCGCAGCTGGATAACGCAGCAGATTCCGATTCTGAAGATCGGGGGTTCGAATCCCTTCGGGCGGGCCAAAAAAAATGACAAGTTTCGACAGAAACTTGTCATTTTTTTATCCAATCCGAAGGATTGGTATGTAATCGCCGTCAGGCGTATGTAATCAGTTCGCTTTGCGAACTGTATGACATCAAGGCTTGAGCCTTGTATTCTTTCTGCTTCGGATTGATTACATGCCTTTC
>JAFOXT010000312.1 GCA_017425745.1 Clostridia bacterium
CCGAATCAACCAGCAATGCAGAGGCTTATCAGGTAGTGTCAACTGATGAAACAGGTGACACAATTATCAAGCTTGTAAACGTAACAGGCGAAAAGAGAACCTTTGCAATTGACCTTCAGAATGCTGAAAACGTAAAGAGCACTGCAACCATTAATCAGGTTTACGGCGACAGTCTCGGTAACGACAACATTCTCGGTGCCAAGGAAGATTGCATTATGGAAGAATTCACTGTAGACGGCGTAAGTGAAAAATTCAACTATACTGTACCTCAGTATTCCGTAACCGTAATCAGAGTACACAAATAAAAAATTCTCCTCACTCATAACGGGTGAGGAGATAATTTTTCTAAGAAAAAAACACAGCCTACTTTAAGTAAGCTGTGTTCTTTCACTTTAAACGTGTGCGTTGAGCCATTCGTCAGCCTTAGCAGCAGCGAGTCTTTTGATATCTTCTTTCTTGTAGGGTGATTCTTCACCGCCGTTTACATAGAGGAAGAACTTGCCGCTTTCTGTTTTGTAAAGGCTTTCTTCATAGCCGTCTGCATCACCGAAATTGCCGCTTGTGAACTTTGCAACAAGCTCAGCGTTTTCGGTATCGTATTCTACCTTGCAGATAACTTTTTTCATGATACAAATCCCTTTCTTAATGATTTATATTCAACGATTACTTTATGTAATCAGATGAAATCTTATAACCTAAGTATTATACCATAAAAGAATTGAAATTACAAGTAGCTGTAGGTGATTGAGTCATTAAAGAAAATAAGATTTTGTTAAAAAACTTTATCAGTTTTTTGAAATCATACTTTTAGCCCAGTTAAATAAGGTTTCAGAAGCTTTGGTGAAGTCTGCGTTTTCACCGTTTTTTAAGCTGAGGAAGGTTTCGATAATTTCTTTCTCATCAGCTGAAGCAGTGTTTAACAAATCTTTCTGATGCCTGAAATATCGGCCTGTTTCACTAAAAACATTTGCCTGAATTACAAATGTTGCCGACTTATATAACCCTTTTAAGATTTCATTGCTCTTATCATAAAGCATATTATGTACACAGCCGTGGTAGATATTACAGGCACCGGTTTTAATTGCTCTTGCAACAGATTCTTCATCTATTTTTGAAAGCAATTCGTCAAGACTTCCTTTAAGCGGTACTGTGTCATAATAAAACTGAAAAAGGTCAGAAGGTTCCCAGCTAAGTATATCGTTTTTACCCGAAATAAACCCACATATAAGCTCTCTGTGCTCTAAAGTGTCAAGCATTGAGTTATAGGCTTTGATGTCTGAAGTAGTGAGCTCGTCGAGGATTACCACCATATCAATGTCACTTGCTTCTGTTGCTTCTCCACGGGCGTAGCTGCCTTGTATGCCGACAAAAAATACTCGATTACCGAAAATATTATCAACAGCATTTATAAATTCAGCTGTCCAATCAGAAATGTTTATCATTATTTATCCTCCCCATAAATGCATAATGAATGATGAATATTGAATAATGAATAATAGAAAAAAGAAAAGTCACACTTTCGTGCGGCTTTTCTTTTTTTGGTGCGGGTAACAGGGGTCGAACCTGCACGTCTTGCGACACAAGAACCTAAATCTTGCGTGTATGCCAATTTCACCATACCCGCATACCTTGGTATTATATCACATAATCATTAAAAGTCAAGAAAAGCTTTTGTTTTATGTTCTATCTGCGGACACGCTGTCATAGATTTAAATAAAAAGGAGGCGGATATATGGATAATGCGGTTGCTGAGTGCTTCGATTCTGCAATAAGGTCAGTTGAACCTCAGCTTAAAAGAATTCTGAAAAGTATTGATGAAAACCAAAAGAAAAGCATTTTTGAAATAAGGCTTAGAAGTGAAAAGCCGGTTGTCATAATAACTGCTGAGGGAACAAGGTTTGTTACTCCTGACGGTGCGCTTATAAAAACTGTAAGCGAGGATTGTGTTTACACTTCAGTTGAGGCAGTGAAGGATACATTCAACCGTTTTTGCTGTTATTCTGTTCACAGTCATATTTCAGGTATAGTCAGGGGTTACATAACAATGGAAGGCGGTCACAGGGCAGGTATTACCGGAACTGCAGTATGCGACATAAAAGGGAACATAACCTCATTAAGAGATGTGTCGGGAATTAATATAAGAGTTGCAAGAGAGATTTACGGCGCAGCAGACAGAATTGTAAGCGAGCTATATAAAAATGAGCTTCAGAGTGTGATTATTGCAGGGCCTCCTGCATCAGGAAAAACAACAGTGCTGAGAGATGCAGTAAGGCAGCTTTCTTCGGCGGACAGATTTTATAAAATTTCACTCATTGATGAAAGACAGGAGCTGGCATCGGTCAATTCAGGAATTGCACAGAAGGATGTAGGAATAAATGTTGATATTCTTGATTGCTACCCGAAAACAGAAGCTATGATGATTGCACTGAAAACTCTTTCGCCTGAGATAATTGCTCTTGATGAGGTGGGCGATGAAAAAGAAATTGATGC
>JAFOXT010000040.1 GCA_017425745.1 Clostridia bacterium
GTTTCCGACTGCGGATATTCAACTGCAGTTGGCGAATTTTCCGAAAAGCTTCGTGATATGAAGCTTCCTGCCGACCTTATTATTAAGGGTGTAAACGCAGTTAACAAGCTTCATCTCGGCTTTGATTTCTACACTCTCCGCCCCGTTGATTCAGTAAAGAAAGCAAAAATTCCCATGCTCTTTATCCACGGCACAGGTGACACCTTTATTCCTCACCGTATGTGCCAGGAGGTTTACGATGCCTGCGGCAGCGAAGTAAAAGAAATTCTCTACATAGAGGGCGCTGACCACGCTCAGGCCTTCCCCACTGATACAGAAACCTATTCAAAGAAGCTTGACGAAATGATTGATAAATATGTGCTTGGCATTACTGCCGAGGCATAACAGCAAAAAATTAAGGACTGCTACCCGAAAAGGTAACAGTCCTTGTTTTATATCAGAGTATTTTATATTTCAATCTGTGCGATAATATCCTTAAGGCACTTTGCACTTCTCTGAAGAGCAATTACCTCTCTTGTTGTAAGAGGAAGAAGCATCTTGCTGTGTGCGCCCTGTCTGCCCACGATGTTAAGAAGGCTGAGACAAACGTCATCAATGCCGTATTCACCGTGAAGCATTGTTGAAACTGTAAGAGGTGTATCCACACCGCCGAGAAGGCTTCTGCAGATGTGGCAAACTGAAGCTGATACAGCGTAGAAGGTTGCACCCTTGTCCTGAATAACTCTTGCACCTGAGTTACGCACATAGTTTTCAACGATATCAAAATCAATTTCAGGATAAAGCTTTCCGTCTGCTCTTACAATTGATGTACTGCAGTGCTCAATGGGAATATTTGAAATATTTGCAAGTGACCAGGGTACAAATGAGCTGTCACCGTGTTCACCCATAACGTAAGCGTGTACGTTTCTCTGGTTGATGTCATAAATCTTTGCAAGCTTTGCTCTGAGTCTTGCAGTGTCAAGAATTGTACCTGAACCGATTACTCTTTCTTCAGGAATACCTGAAATTTTGCAGAATACGTAAGTAAGCACGTCAACGGGATTACTTACAATAATATAAACTGCTTCAGGTGCATATTTTGTAATTTCAGGAGTAATGCTCTTAAGAATATCGACATTTGTCTGAGCAAGGTCAAGTCTTGACATACCGGGCTTTCTTGCTGCACCGGATGTAATAATAACGATATCTGACTCAACAGCATCCTCATAAGATCCTGAATATACACTGCAAGGAGTACAGAAGGGTGTGCCCTGCTGAATATCAAGAGCCTCACCGTACGCCTTCTGATTGTTGATGTCGATCATAACAATTTCACTTGCAAGACCTTCAACCATAAGGGTATAAGCAATTGTTGAACCTACACTGCCTGAGCCTATAATTGTAATTTTACGCATAATTATATCCCTCTCTAATCCAAAAACAATAAATCGATATTTTTTTATCGATTAAAAATCGACCTATAGTATACCATATTATAATGATTATGTCAATCTCGGTGCCGTGTATTTCATTTTCTTTTTTTATTTTTAAAAGTTTTATTAAATGAATTTTGTTGTTTTTTATGTGAAACACCTTGAAAAAAACTAAAAAAAGTATTAGAATGCCTTTAGTTATACAGTTTGCTTTTTAAACTCAGAAAAGGAGTAGAAAACCTTAGGTTTTCAACGTTTTAACTTATGAACATTATTATCGCCGGTTGCGGAAAAATCGGCAACACTCTGATAGCCTCACTTGTAAGTGAGGGACACGATGTTACAGCCATTGACGAAAGTCTTCAGGCTATTGACGAAATCACCAATACTTATGATGTTATCGGTGTTTGCGGAAACGCAACCGACTGTGACACTCTTGAGGAAGCAAGCGTTTATGACGCAGACTTATTTATTGCAGTTACCGGCTCAGATGAGCTTAATATGCTGGCTTGCTTTCTTGCAAAAAAAATCGGTGCGGCACACACTGTTGCCCGAATCCGTAACCCTGAATACAACGACCGCTCATTAGGCTTTATGCGTCAGCATCTTGACATTTCAATGTCGATCAATCCCGAAAAGCTTGTTGCTCAGGAAATTTATAACATTCTTCGTCTTCCCTCAGCTTTCAAGGTTGAATATTTTTCAAGAAGAAACCTTGAAATGATTGAACTGAAGCTTAAGCCGGAGCACCAGATTTGTGAGATGAATCTTATGAAGCTGCGTGAAAAAATCAAGGAGAATTTCCTTGTTTCCGCTGTTATGCGTAACGGTCAGGTTATTATTCCCGACGGTAGCTTTGTGCTTAAAGCAGGTGATGTTATCAGTATTGCTGCTGCACCTTCTGATATGCAGAAGCTTCTTAAAAGTATGGGTATGCTTCAGAAGGGTGCAAAGGATGTTATTCTTCTCGGTGGCAGCAAAATTGCATATTACCTTGCAAAAATGCTTACGGCATCAGGCATAAACACAAAAATTGTTGAAAAGGACCTTGAACACTGTCAGCAGCTCAGTGACCTTCTTCCGAAAGCAGTAATAATTCACGGAGACGGCTCACATCAGGATCTTCTTCTTGAAGAAGGGCTCAGAAGTGTGGACTCCTGTGTATCCCTTACAGGTATAGACGAGGAGAACATAATAATTTCAATTTTTGCATCTTCTCACAACGTTCCGAAGGTTATTACAAAAATCAACAGTGACGAGCTTTGCAAAATGTCTGACCGTCTTGGTCTTGACTGTGTTGTTTCACCCAAATCTGTTACATCTGATGTAATTGTAAGATATGCCAGAGCTCTGCAGAATTCTCAGGGAAGCAACGTTGAAACAATGTATAAAATTATGGACGGCAAGGCTGAAGTGCTTGAATTCAAGGTAGGTACCGATGCTCGCCTTACAGATATCCCTCTCAAAAATCTTAAAATCAAGCAGGGCATCCTTGTAGCAGGTATCATCCGTGCAGGTAAGGTTGTTATTATCCCCACCGGTGACGATGTAATCAAGCAGGGCGACAAGGTTATTGTTCTTGCCGCTAACCAAAGACTCGATGACCTTTCACACATCGTTTATTAAGGAGCAGAAAAAATGAACAGACGTATGGTTTTATATATGCTGGGCTCTGTTGTAAAAATTGAAGCTCTGCTTTTACTTCTGCCCCTTGTGACATCACTTATTTACGGTGAAAGCACTTCTGTTACGGCTTTTCTTATTTCAATTGCTGTTGCACTTGCTATAGGCTTCGGTATGACACTGCTTGCACATCCCGGCAGCAAAGTAATTTATGCAAAAGAAGGCTTTGTAACCGTTGCTCTTTCATGGGTTTTCCTTTCTCTTATAGGTTGTCTTCCATTTGTAATCAGTGGCGAAATCCCAAACTTTATTGATGCCTTTTTTGAAACAGTCAGCGGCTTTACAACAACAGGTGCATCTATCCTCACCGACGTTGAAGCAATGGGCAAGGGTATGCTTTTCTGGCGTTCATTCACCCATTGGGTAGGCGGTATGGGCGTTCTGGTTTTTGTAATGGCTATTATCCCCTCTTTTTCAGAGCGTTCTATTCATCTTCTTCGTGCAGAGGTGCCCGGTCCTGTTGTCGGTAAGCTTGTTCCTAAAATCAAGCAGACTGCCCGTATACTTTACATTATATATGTGGTAATCACCCTCGTGGAGGTTATTCTGCTTCTTCTTGGCGGAATGCCCGTTTTTGACAGCCTTGTTCACGCTTTCGGTACTGCAGGTACAGGCGGTTTCGGTATAAAGGCTGACAGTATCGGTTCATACAACAGTTATCTCCAGTGGGTAATCACAATTTTTATGCTTATCTTCGGTGTGAACTTCAACCTCTATTACTTCATACTGATAAAGAAAGCTAAGCTTGCCTTTAAGAGCACAGAGCTGTGGTTCTATCTCGGTATTGTTGCTTTTTCAATAATCTGCATTACCGCAAACATTTTTCCGCTTTACGATTCAATCAGCGAAACAATAAAGCACGCAGCGTTTCAGGTTGCCGGCTTTATAACCACAACAGGTTACGCAACTGCAGATTTCAACAGCTGGCCTATTTTTTCAAAAACACTGCTCTTCCTTCTTATGTTCCTTGGCGGCTGCGCAGGTTCAACAGCCGGCGGCTTCAAGCTTTCAAGAGTTATGATGCTTATCAAAAACGCAAAGCGTGAGCTTCAGCGTATGCTTCACCCACGTTCAGTTGCCGTTGTAAAATTTGAAGGCAAGCGCGTTGATGATATTACAATCAATTCCGTAACGGCTTATCTTTCAATATACATTCTTTTCTTCTGCATTATTGTTTTCATAATAGGCTTTGAAAAATTTGATATTGAAACAAACATCACAGCCGTTGCCTCCTGCTTTAACAATATCGGTCCTGCCTTCGGACAGGCGGCAGCAAATTACTCGGAATATTCGCCCTTCGGCAAGATTATTCTTTCTGTTGCAATGCTTCTCGGCAGACTTGAAATTTATCCGATTATCCTTACACTTTCACCCTCAACATGGCGTAAAAAGTAAGATAAAAAAGCTGATCCCTATGTAAAGTTTTAAACTTTACATAGGGATTTTTACTGTAAAGTAAATTTCTTTACATAAGTTTTGCAGTGTGGAAAACACTTTAAAAGGTTAAATTCTCTGTTGAAAATGTTAGTTATTTAAGCAAAAATCAAGGTATTTTTCCACATTTTCAGTGGAATACTCCATTTCTGAGGAGTACATTCTGGAATTTTCCACAATATCACTAAGTTCGATAGTTCCGTAAGCATTTTTATGAAAATCGCAAAGAAGCATTATAAACTCCACACTATGCAGAGCGAAAATCATTCTTTCCTTTATTCTTCCGTCTTCAGCAGAAAGGGAAAACTGACGGTAAATGAAGTACCACAAAAGCTGCTCAAAGGCAGTTTCAAACTGAATTTCACTGTAGCGCACCCATTCAAACGGTGTGCCTTTTATTTTTAAAAGCAACTCTGTCCAGCTTTCATCAAGTCTTTCCATTGAAAGAAAAACATCTGCCCAGTCACTTATTTTTATCTCTTTCTTTTCTGCACCGATGAGCGCATAAACATCATTGATTCTATCCTGAATTTTCTTTTCACGGTTCTGAATAAGTCCGAAAGCTTTCTCTCTGAGTGTCAGGATTTCTCTTTCTTCTTCGGTAAGCTTCTCGGTTTCACCGTCATCATAAATGCACACAAGCTGAACCTTTTCAGTATTATTCAGAATAAGCTGACCGGCGCTTTCACAGCAAAGGCCAAGGCCGATTTCTTCACGGTCAGAGAAATAATTTCTGAAACGTGGATGATCAGCACAGATATCGCAAAGAGCATCCTCACCCAAGGTTAAAATAATATCGCAGAGATTTTTTTCATTAAGAAAGGGACAGCGTTCATTTTCTGCCATACAGAAGTGCGGCGCATCGTCCTCAAGGGAAATATTATTTTTAAGTCTGTCTCCGAATTCACCCTTAACAGAGCTGTAATACTCCATTGTGTATTCGTCAACATCAATCTCCCAACCGATACAGCAGTTGTGCTTACACGCATCGGCTATGCATTTGAATCTGTCGTAATAATCAGGTGCAATCTGTTTCATATAAAGCTCCTCAACCATAATTTCTAAACTTATTTTAACATAGAAATGGTAAAATGCAACCATAATATATAGAAAAAACAGGAGGCTTTTTATGTGCACTGCAATCACCTTCAAGGCTGATGACCTTTATTTCGGCCGTACACTTGACCTTGAATATTCCTACAACGAAACCGTTACTGTCACTCCCCGACGCTTTCCTTTTTCTTTCAGAAACAAAGCGACCCTGACAGAGCACTTTGCTTTAATCGGTATGGCAACAGTAGCCGACGGCTATCCGCTTTATTATGAAGCAACCAACGAAAAGGGTCTTTCTATGGCCGGGCTTAATTTTAACGGCTATGCTCACTATTTTTCTGTAGCCAAGGGAAAAGACAACATTGCTTCATTTGAATTTATCCCGTGGATACTTGCACAATGCCGAGACACTGATGAGGCGCAACAGCTTCTTAAAAATCTTAATATAACCGACACCGCTTTCAGCAAAGAGCTTCACCCCTCGCCCTTGCATTGGATAATTGCTGACAAGCAAAATTCAATTACTGTAGAAAGCACTGTCGACGGGTTAAAAATTTACGACAATCCTATTGGCGTACTGACCAATAATCCACCCTTCCCTTATCATATGACTCACCTTTCAACCTTTATGCATCTTTCGCCCCGACCGTCCGCAAACACCTTCAGCGATAAAACCGAGCTTAAAAGTTTCAGCCGTGGCTCAGGCGCTCTTGGTCTTCCCGGTGACTGCACCTCACAGTCGAGATTTGTTCGTGCAAGCTTCAACAAGCTGAACGCCGCAACCTTTGACACTGAGAAGGAAAATGTTGCACAGTTTTTTCACATTCTTTCATCAGTTGAGCAAATCAAGGGTACAGTTAAAACAAGTGACGGTAAAGATGTGATAACGGTTTATACAAGCTGCTGCAACGCAGACAAGGGACTTTATTACTACACCACGTATCACAATAGAAGTATTACGGGGGTGGATATGAAGAAGGTTGAGCTTGA
>JAFOXT010000313.1 GCA_017425745.1 Clostridia bacterium
AAAGCTCAAACGAAGGCATTGTCTGCATAAAAATTGATTCAATCTGAACATCAATGCGCTCTTTTCGTGCATTGATATCCTTGATTCCAAGGCCTACACCAACAGTTACCTTGGGATTTTCAGCCATTTCTTCCCGTGAATCAATAAGTCGTTCACCGTAGAAAATATCCTTATTCTTCTTTCTGACTGCCTTTTTACCTGACTTTGAAAGAAGAGAATAAAGCTTCATTATTATGTCGGCATACTTTTTGATTTCCTTATCTTCAAGACTCCAGAAATGGCGGTAATAGGAGTAAAGAAGCACTGTAATTTCCTTGTGGTAAACCTGGTCCTTATAGCATACAGCAAGCTTTTTAAGCTCTTTACGGTCAAAATCCGTAATGCTTTCTTCTATTGCTTTATTGAATGCTGCTTCAGCCTTTTCGATAATAAACTCATAGGCATCAAGATAATGCTCAATAAGGAATTCGCTTACGCCGTCATCTGAAACGGGAATTACATAAATTACAGCTCCCTTTGATGAGGACACGATAACATCACTGCAAAAGGCAAAGGGAATTGAAAAAGCGGCTTCTCTTGCCTTTCCGTAACGGTTGAAAAACAGGCCGGATTCAGTGATTTTGCTTTTAAGAAAAAGCTTGTTCGTTACGGCAGGATTCCATATAAGGTCCGTGTCGAATTTATCGGTCTTTTTTCTGTGAGAAAGAATGTCCGATGAAGTGAATTCGTGCTTTCCGTAAACGTCAGAGCTTGCCATTGGTGCAAGGCATAAATCAGCGTTTTCCTTTTCTGCACATTCGTACATTCCCTCAATTACATTTTTAGTAAAAATAACATTGGCATCACCGAAAGCAATATACTTTCCCCTTGCCTCTTCAATGCCTTTGTTTCGTGCAAAAGAAATACTGTCCGTATCTGTCTTTATGTAACGGAATCTGCTGTCCATACAGTATTCTTTCATAATTTCAGCAGTTGAATCCACTGAAGAAGCGTCAATAAGAAGCACTTCTATATCCTTAAGGGTCTGACTTTTAATTGAATCAAGAGAAGCTCTGATATTGCTTTCTGCATTATTTACGGCAACAATAACCGATACCTTTACGTTCAATTTTTTCAGCCCCTTCCGGTTTTATTTTATGGTTTTTTAACGTATTTCATGGGGTCCTGCTTTTCCCCGTAGTATCTTATTTCAAAATGAAGGTGTGCACCGGTTGAGTTACCGGTTGAACCTACTCTGCCTATCATCTGACCCTTCTGTACAGTGTCGCCAACGTTAACATAACGAACTGACATATGGGCATAAAGGCTTGAATATCCGCCGCCGTGGTCAATAAGCACGTAAATTCCGTAACCGCTGTCGCTTGTAACAGCTGTAATTACAGTACCGCCTCTTGTTGCATAAACGGGCTTTCCGTGAAGCTTGCCTGAACCGCCGGCAATATCAACACCGCCGTGGAAGCTCCAACCGGATATGCTTGCATCTCTGTTACCGTAGGGACTGCTTATGTAGCACGCTGCACTGCCGAGAGGCCAGGCCCAGCTGTCGCCTGAATTATAGCTTCCGTTGGAATCGGGCTTTGTTACGGGGTTAGCGTTCTGTGCGGGAAGTGTGGGCTTTGTTGTGCCACCGTTCTGGTTTGCGTAATACTCACTGAGAATCTGATTGATTTCTGCATCGGCAGCCTTTTTCTCAGCCTCAAGATTACTGATATAATTCTGGTAAGTTTTGCTTGACTGATCAAGAGAAGAAAGAAGCTTTTTAACATCAGACTGCTGCTTTTCAAGGTCCTTCAGAACCTTTTCCTGCTGCTTCATTTTATCCTTGTAATCGCTTTGCTTTTCTTCCTTGGCTTTTTTGCTGTCTGAAAGCTCACTCTTGTTTTCTTTAAGCTCCTTTTTATCTTTTTCAAGAAGCTCCTTGGTGCTTTCAAGAGTTTCCATTTTTTCCTTGAATTTTAGAAACATCCAAATCAATTATATTATACCCATATTTCTTAAAATAGCCCATTATATCAAGAATCACATCCTTATGAACTTCCTTATCATTGATGATTCCCTTGAATTTGTCAGCTATTTCCTTTC
>JAFOXT010000314.1 GCA_017425745.1 Clostridia bacterium
CGGTTGAGCTTCATAAAGAGGATGAACACTCTGATGAAGGTGATCATATCCACGGACATAATCACGAGGAATACGATGAGCATGTGTGGACTTCACCTGAAAACGCAATTTTAATCTGCGATGAAATCTTATATGCACTTTGTGAAGCAGACCGCGAAAATGAAGGCTTTTACAAAGCTAATCATGAAGCTTATTCAGCAGAATTAAAAAATCTCAGTGACAGAATCCGAGATGCTGTTTCAAAAAGCGAGAAAAATAAAATTGCCATAGGGGACAGATTCCCGATGAAGTATTTCTGTGAGGAATACGGCATTGAATATTATGCTGCTTTTCCGGGCTGCAGTGCTCAGGTTGAAGCAAACCCTGTAACTATTGCTAATCTGAATAAATACATTGTTAACAACGAAATTGACACGGTTTTTAAAGTCGATTTAAGCACCGGACTTGTTGCTGAAACTGTCAGCGAAATGACAGGTGCCGATGTTTCAGTGCTTTATTCCTGTCACGTAATTTCAGCTGAAGATTTTGAAAACGGAGAAACATATATAGGGCTTATGGAAAGAAATCTCAATGCTGTAAAAAATGCCCTTAGCTGATTAATGAAAATATAATACAGATAAACAAGAAATTTTACATTCAAATGTTGATTTAAAATCGATATTATTGTATAATTACTTAGTTAATCTATATAGAAAATAAGAGGAATTATTAAAATGCCCATAAATTTAGTATATAAAGCCCTTCCCACAGTAGCACTCAGAGGAATTGTTCTCTTTCCGGGGATGAATTTCCATTTTGATGTCGGCAGAAAAAAATCAATTGCCGCTGTCAAGGCTGCAATGCACGGAAACCAGAAAATTTTTCTTGTTACTCAGAAGGATATAACGGAAGAAGAGCCTTCAGCTGACAGCTTATATAAAATAGGTGTTGTAGCTGAAGTAAAGCAGGTTATCAAATCAACTGACAACAATTTTATGCGTGTTGTTGTTGAAGGTGTTTGCAGAGCTTCTGTGAGTGAGATTCTTCAGGAAAAGCCTTATTTTATTACTGATGTAAAAGAAAAGAAGAGTCTTAAAATTAAAGAAGAAGCTGCAGAAGAAACAAAAGCAGCTATAAGAAAAATTAAAAATATTTTTGAAGTTTATGCCCATATTTCGCAAAGAGATGTTGAAGAGGTTGCAGCAAAGGTTTTCTTTTCAGAGGATGCTGATGAGCTCGCTGACCTTGTAGCAGGCAATACAATTTCCAATTACACAGACAGACAGGAGCTGCTTGAAGAGCTTAATCCTCTAAGCAGACTTCAGAAGCTTTACCTTCTTCTCAAAGAAGAGGTTGAAATTCTTAAACATGAAAACGACCTCGAATCAAAGGTTGAAAGCGCTATGGAGAAAAATCAGCGTGATTACTATCTCCGTGAAAAAATGCGTCTGATATCTGAAGAGCTTGGTGAAGGTGAGGACACTCTCAGCGAAACAGAAAAGTTTAAAAGAAAAATAGCCGCTCTTGACTGCTCTGATGAAATAAAAAACAAGCTTATTTCAGAATGTAACAAGCTTTCAAAAATGCAGAACGGATCAGCTGATGCTTCAGTAGCAAGAAACTATATCGAAACTGCTCTTTCTCTGCCTTTCGGTGTTTATACTGAGGATAATTACGACCTTGGCCGTGCTGAAAAAATTCTTGATGATGACCATTACGGTCTTAAAAAAATCAAGGAAAGATTTATTGAAATGCTTGCTGTAAAAAGCCGTACAAATGATGTCAAAGGACAGATAATCTGTCTTGTAGGCCCTCCGGGTGTAGGTAAAACATCAATTGTCCGTTCAGTTGCCAAAAGCATGGGGAGAAAGTACGTGCGACTTTCACTCGGCGGTGTAAGTGACGAGTCTGAAATCAGAGGACACAGAAAGACATATGTCGGCGCAATGCCCGGCAGAATTGTTAATGCCCTCATTTCGGCTAAGACTTATAACCCCATTATTCTGCTTGATGAAATAGATAAGCTTGGCAGAGATTATAAGGGTGACCCTGCATCAGCAATGCTTGAGGTTCTTGACCCTGAACAGAATTTCTCGTTCAGAGATAACTATATGGAATTTCCTATTGACCTTTCAAAGGTGTTATTCATAACAACAGCCAATGATCCTTCAACTATTCCCGGTCCTCTTTATGACCGAATGGAGATTATTGAGCTTACAAGCTATACACCTGAAGAAAAGTTTATGATTGCAAAAAATCATCTTGTTAAAAAGCAGACTGCTATGCACGGACTTAACGGCAGAACAATCAGATTCAACGATGATGCAATCAGATATCTGATTGATTTTTACACAAGAGAAGCAGGTGTGCGTCGCCTTGAACAGACAATAGGTGCTATCTGCAGAAAAAGCGTTGTGCTTCTCGATAATCCTGAAATCAAGCGTGTGAGCGTTACTAAAAAGCTTATTAAGGAAATGCTCGGTCCTGAAAAATATAAAAAAGAAGCTATACTTCCTGATGATGAAGTAGGTGTTGTAAATGGTCTTGCGTGGACAAGTGTCGGTGGTGAAATGCTTCAGGTTGAAGCTGTTACAATGAAGGGTGACGGCAAGCTTGAGCTGACCGGTTCTTTAGGCGATGTTATGAAGGAGTCGGCAAAAGCTGCTTACAGCTATATCAGAAGCCTTGCTGATAAATATAATATTCCTGAGGATGCGTTCACAACTAAAAACATTCATATTCATGTGCCACAGGGTGCTGTACCGAAGGACGGACCTTCTGCAGGTGTGACAATAGCAACTGCACTTTTATCTGTTCTTACAGGTGAAAAGGTGCGTCAGAGTGTTGCTATGACAGGCGAAATTTCACTTACAGGCAGAGTTCTTCCTATTGGAGGACTTAAAGAAAAATCAATGGCGGCATACAAAGCAGGCGTTAAAAAGATTATCATTCCTGCGGATAATGAACCTGACCTTTATGATATTGATAATGCGGTTAAGGAAGCTGTTGAATTTATCCCGGTTTCAAAGCTTGATGAGGTTTTCAGCGTTGCTGTTTATCATTCATCGAAAAACACAAAAGCCAATGTGAGATTTACCCCTCATGATATTATTGTCAAAGACAGGAGAGAAAGTGATGAGATACGATAATGCTGTTTTTGAGTGTTCCTTCGGAACAGCTGCACAGCTTAAAGAATCAGATATGCCTGAAATTGCTTTTTCAGGACGTTCAAATGTTGGCAAAAGCTCACTTCTCAATAAGCTTATGGGAAGAAAATCTCTTGCACGTGTAAGCTCAATGCCGGGAAAAACAGTTACAATTAACTTTTTTAAGCTTGACGAATGCAGATTCGTTGATCTTCCCGGTTATGGCTATGCTAAGGTTTCAAACGCTGAAAAGCTTCGTTGGTCTGAGCTTATGGAGCATTATTTCTCTTCCGGCAGAGATATACGTCTTGTTGTTCAGCTTGTAGATATGCGTCACGCACCGTCAAAGCAGGATATTGAGATGATTGAATATATGAAGGAAAACAATATTCCTTTTGTTGTTGCACTTACGAAATGTGATAAGCTCAATAAAACCGAAAGAATGAATATGCTTGAGGAAATCTGCGGTATTCTTACAAATTACGGAGAAATAAGTGTTGTACCTTTTTCTGCAACAAGGGGTGACGGCACAGAGGAATTGAGAAATCTTATTGAAAAATACCTCCGATAAGGGTGAACTGAAATGAAAAAAGTTTTTGCGGAAAAAATGAAAAAG
>JAFOXT010000315.1 GCA_017425745.1 Clostridia bacterium
AACATTGAGAAGACCTGTCTTTACTGCACCGGGTCTGATAATTGAAACGGGAATGCCGAGAAGATTTGTTTCCATTCTCAGTGAGAATGCATACTTTTCAAGGGCAGCCTTTGTGATTCCGTAAATACCTGTGAAAGGAAGAGGATCAAGAGGAGCAAGCTCACTTGAAGTAATAATAATTCGGCTTCCTCTGCTGAGAAGAGGCATAAATGCTTTGTTGATTCTGTAAACGCCAAAAAGGTTGATATCGAAAATTCTTTTGAATCGCTTTTCATCCATTTCTACAAGTGAATCGAGATCATAAACACCTGCAGTATGTACAATTGCGTCAAGCTTTCCTGCATCTTCTTTAACCTTTTCAAACACACTTTCAATAGCTTCTGTATCGGTTACGTCGCAGGCATAAAACTCAATGCCGTCAATTTTCTGACATTCCTTATAATCAAGGCCGTAAACCTTATATCCGTTTTTCACAAGCAGCTTACAGATTGCTGCACCCATACCGCCGGTTGCACCGGTTACTAAAACTTTTTTCATATTTTTACACTCCTTCTCTATTATACATAGCCGCAAGACCACCCTCAGATGTTTCTCTGTAACGTGAGTGAAGGTCTTTACCAGTTCTGTACATTGTTTCCACAACGGTGTCAAAGCTGATTTTTCTTGTTGTTGAAAGGAAATTTGCAAGTGAAAGTGCATTGATAGCTCTCATTGCCGCAACGGCATTTCTTTCAATGCAAGGGATCTGCACAAGACCGCAAACCGGGTCGCAGGTAAGTCCCAGCATATGCTCCATAGCAACCTCAGCTGCATACTCAATCTGTCCTATGCCCATTCCGAAAACCTCACAAAGGGCCGCTGCAGCCATTGAACAAGCTGTACCGATTTCCGCCTGACAGCCACACTCCGCACCGCTGATTGACGCGTTGGTTTTTACAAGGTTACCGATAATTCCGCCTACTGCAAGAGCTCTGCAGATCTGCTGATCGGAAAAATGCTTTTTATCCTGCATATATTTAAGTACACTGGGAACCACTGCACAAGCACCGCAGGTAGGAGCAGTAACAATTATTCCTGAGCCGGCATTTTCTTCGCTTACCGCAAAGGCATATGAGCATACAAGTCTGTTTTCTTTTGTAATATCACTTTCGTCAATATGTGACTGATTATAAAGGAACTGAGCCTTTCTTTCAACACCCAGACCACCGTCAAGAATTCCGTGAGTTGAAAGGCCTGCATTAACCGCATTTTTCATAGCCTTCCACACATCGTGGAGATATGCCCAGATTTCTTCGCCCTCATTCAGCTCAACATAGTCGCTGATTCTGATATTATGGCTCATACAGTAATCTGCAATTTCCTCAAAGGAGTTTTCTTTATAAACCTCAGGTTCATCGAGCTCAGGCTTTCCCTCAATAGAAATCTGACCTCCGCCTACAGACATTATTCTGCTTCTGCCGATTTCTTCGCCGTTTTTATAAGCAAAAAACTCCATTGTATTCTCGTGAGGAAGATTTTCAGTGTTTACATCACCGAATACAACTTCAATTTTTCCCTCTTCAAAAACATCAATAATTGCTTCATCGGTTTTATGACCTTTGCCGGTGCTTGAAAGCGAGCCGTAAAGCACAGCCTTATAGCAATCTGCCTGAGGGTAGGTGTTTTTGAAATAGAGTGCTGCTTTTTCGGGACCCATTGTGTGTGATGATGACGGTCCCCTGCCGATTTTGTAAAGATTTCTCAAAGACTTCATTTTATATTTCTCCTTTGTCAGTTTTGTTTTCTGACAATTTTATACTCATCATAAAGAGAAAAGTAATGACAATCCTTCGCACCCTGACTCATATATCTTTCAACTTCGTCTTCATCAAGGTTAACACTGCAGAAGTATTCGTCATACTCCTCATCATATACATAATAACTGCACTGCTCACAAGGGCCTGCCATAATTTCACTCCTTTTCTTTAACGGCAACTGCCGTATGAGTATATCTGCTTTTTATTATAGCCTACAAATACAGAATAATCAAGTGAAAATCCTTCAAAAAAATAACCCTCTGCATCTTCGGATTTTATGTTAGAAATTTCTAACATATATTTATGTTAATCAATATGTTATCTTGTAGTCAGAGGTGAATAATTATGAAAGAAAAACTTTTGCTTACAAGAAAAAACACAGGCAAACGAGGCGACGACGGCTACAAAACCTTTTCTGTAAGAATGCGCAGTGAAACCGTTGACGAGCTTGAAAGGCTTGCCGCCCGCACAGACCGTTCCCGAAACGAATTGATCTGTACTCTTATCGAATGGGCACTGGACAACACCGAGATCAACGATTAACAATGCTTAAGAGGTGTTGAACTATGAAAAAATCTATATTCAAGCTGATTTCTTATGCCGTTATTTTTCTAAGCTTGGTTTTCTCCGTTTCTGCTGCAGCTTTAACTATACCTGAGGCAAGAACATCACCTGCAGGCTCAGAGGTAACCGTTAACGGATACGCCTTTTCGGCCACCGATACACCGAGCACAGGCTTTATAAATGAATTTTATCTGAACGATGCTAAAGCTCAAGGAATCTGTGTTGTACCCTCAACAGGTACCAGTGTTACCCTTTTAAGCGGCTATTCTGTAACAGGCACTCTTTCAGAAGAAAACGGCGAGCTTAAAATAATCAATGCCACAGTTACAGCTCTCAACAATAATATTGACGATCGCAAAATCAAAAAGCTTAACTGCGACACTGCAAATGATTACAAAAGCTACGGCGGTACTTTCGTGAAAATAGTGGGTACAGCAACTTCACCCGTTACGGAAAACGGTATGCTGAAATCCTTTACACTCACCGACAAAAACGGCAGTGTCAGGGTAGAGATTCCCACAAATGTGCTTTCACTTTCAAGGGGCACTCAGGGTAAAGCCGAGCTTACCGAGGCTTTACAATACAAGGTTACGGTTAATGTTGTGGGCTTTATTGCAAGAAACAATGCAGAAACATACATAAAAATCAAGGACTGTGACGATATTGAAGTTCAGGTTCACGATTGCACATTCGGCAAAGAATTTGTTGAAAATGAACCCTCCTGTGGAGTCAACGGCTTATCTGTAATGGAATGCGGATGCGGAAGACGTCAGGAAACAGTAATTCCTGCTCTTGAACACAGCTTTTATAATTCAGAAGAGAAAACTGCAACATGCACGGAAGACGGACTCAAAGCAAAGCTTTGTCGCAATTGCAATTTCAGGGAAGAAACCGTTATATCCAAAACCGGGCACAATTACAAAGAGCGTGTTGACTCTGAAGCGACCTGCGAGGCTGACGGCGTTAAGGTTAAGTATTGCAACAACTGTGATTTTACCGAAAGCTTTGTTATCCCTAAGACAGGTCACAACTATAAAGAGCGTACCGAGAGAGAACCAAGCTGTTCACTTGAAGGCATCAGGGTAAGATATTGTTCGCAGTGCGATTTCAGAGAAGAAACTTCAATTGCAAAGACAAATCA
>JAFOXT010000316.1 GCA_017425745.1 Clostridia bacterium
CAACGCTAACCGTAAGGACAGCCAGGATATCTGCTTTGTGCCTGACGGTGACTATGCAGCCTTTATTGAAAGAAGAACAGGTAAAACCTATCCTGACGGTAATTTTGTTACACGTGACGGTAAAATTCTCGGTACACATAAGGGCATTATCCGTTACACCGTAGGTCAGCGAAAAGGCCTCGGTCTTGCTTTACCGGCACCTATGTATGTATGCGAAAAGGATGTTCAGAACAACCGTGTAATTCTGTCTGATAACGAAACGCTTTTCACAAAAACTCTCACCGCAAAAAGCATCAACCTTATCCCCTTTGACAAAATCGATTCTTCAATCAGAGTAAAGGCTAAGGTACGCTATAAGCATCAGGAACAATGGGCAACGGTTCATCAGACTGATGATGATACTCTTTTTGTTGAGTTTGACGAGCCCGTAAGAGCCATTGCAAAGGGTCAGTCCCTTGTTATGTATGACGGCGACTATGTTGTGGGCGGCGGAATAATTGAATAAAACATAGCTTGTGCATATCAGCAATTTATTTGCTTATGCACAGGCTTTTTCTTTAATGTGCAAAAGAGCTATTTATAAGCAAATCGGTTGATTCGGTGCATTTCTCTTTATTATGTAACAAATCAGACTTTTGAAATGTAATAAACCACCAAAAACCCATTGTACAATTTGTACAAAAACTCAATTGACAATCCCATTTTTTTATATTATTATATTAATAATAACCTAATGGATTGTTGTATAGACTGAAAGGAAAAGTTGATGGCTGATTACCCTGCTCTTAACGATGAAGAACTTGTAAATCTTTCGCAGAATAATGACCGGAAGGCTTTAAGCGAGCTCAGTCTCAGATACAGCAAGGTTTCATTCGGTATTGCCTCAACCTTCGCTGAAAACAGCGATGTTTGTGATGACCTTTCCCAGGAAGGTATGATAGGCTTTCTTTCTGCAGTGTATTCATATAAGGACAACAAGAATGCCTCTTTTCTCACCTATGCGTCGCGTTGCATAAGGAATAAAATTCTTTCTGCACTGAGAAAAAGCACGTCCACAAAAAGAATACCTGATTCTCTGCTGATTTCTCTTGAGCAGATCAGCGAAACCTTTGCAGACCACGATACACCGGAAGAGCTTTTCATTTCCCGCAACAATGCAGAGTTTATAACTTCTCTTATAGAAGAGTTATTATCCGACCAGGAAAAAGATGTGCTCACTCTTTTTCTTTCAGGCAACTCCTACAGTGATATTGCAAAACAGCTTGAGCTTTCTCAGAAAGCTGTGGACAGCACACTGCAACGAGCAAAAAAGAAGCTGAGAGAAAAGCTTCAGAACAACTTTTGAAATCCGCCCTACTCAAGTGAGTTTAAATCGGTGCAATTCCGAAAAGGGCTATCTATTTAATCAAGTGAGGTAAAAAATCATGTACGAAGACAAAACACTCAAATGCAAAGAATGTGGCGCAGACTTCATCTTTACTGCAGGCGAGCAGGAATTCTATGCTGAAAAAGGTTTCCAGAACGAACCCCAGCGTTGCAAGGCTTGCCGTGATGCACGCAAGAACGCTGCTAAACCCGCTAGAGAAATGTTTATCGCTACTTGTGCAAGCTGCGGCGGCGAAGCTAAGGTTCCTTTCCAGCCCACAGAAGGCAGAGATGTTTTCTGTAGCGAATGCTTTGCAAAGATGAAAGAAGAAGCATAATTTATATTTGAAGTTTTTGATCTAATTACTTATAAATATAATAATTCTATGCGAAAAATCCTTGTGCTCAGTGCACAAGGATTTCTTTTTATATGCTGAATATTTCTTCTGATGGCATTCTGTTAAAGGTCAGCCTGTTTTTCGTTATCGGGTGAAGGAAGGAAATCTCTTTTGACCAAAGCGCAATGATTTTACTTTCATCTTTTGCGCCGTATCTTCTGTCACCGAAAAGCGGCATTTTTCTTGAAGCAAACTGCACTCTTATCTGATGGGTGCGGCCTGTCATAAGCTTAACCTCAACAAGGGCTGAATCGCCGTTTTCCGAAAGCACCTTATAGCAAAGAAGAGCTTTTTTAACGCCCTTGCGTTCTTTCTTTACAACAAAGCTTTTGTTCTTGCCTTTGTCAAAATAAAGCAAATCCTCTAAGCTGCCCTCTTTTGCTTCAGGAATTCCGTGCAGACGGGCAACATAGGTTTTCTCCATTGTTCTGTCCCCTGCCTGCTTTGAAAGCTCAGCTGCAGCCGCCTTTGTTTTTGCATAAACCATAACTCCCGCCACGTCCTTGTCCAGACGGTGAACAGGATAAATTTCACCATTGGTAAGCTCCTTCAATTCTGTTACCATATTAGGCTTCAGGCTTTCCTCTGAAAGCAAGCCACGTTCTTTAACTGCTACAATTATCTGCTTATCCTCAAACAAAATTTCCATAATTTACTCCGAAAAAAAGGGACTGAAATTCAGTCCCTTGATTTTTATTTAGCATAGTCAACTGTTCTTGTTTCTCTGATAAGGTTAACCTTAATCTGACCGGGATACTCAAGCTCCTGCTCGATTTTTTCAACGATGTTGTGAGCTACAAGAGTCATTTCCTCGTCGCTGATAACCTCAGGCTTAACAAGAATTCTTACTTCACGGCCAGCCTGAATTGCAAATGCCTTTTCAACACCCTTGAAGGATTCTGAAATCTGTTCAAGAGCTTCAAGACGCTTGATGTAATTCTGAAGATTTTCTCTTCTTGCACCGGGTCTTGCAGCTGAAATTGCGTCAGCAGCCTGAACAAGACAAGCAATAATGCTCTTAGGTTCAACGTCACCGTGATGTGCATGAATTGCATTGATAACGGTTTCGTTTTCCTTATACTTCTTAGCGTATTCAACACCAAGCTCAATGTGTGAGCCTTCCTGCTGATGGTCAACTGCCTTACCGATATCGTGGAGAAGACCTGCTCTTCTTGCAAGCTTTGCGTCAATTCCAAGCTCGGAAGCCATAAGACCTGCAATATAGGAAACCTCAAGTGAATGGTTAAGTACATTCTGACCGTAGCTGGTACGATACTTAAGACGACCGAGAAGCTTAACAAGCTCGTTATGAACACCGTTTACACCGGCATCAATAACTGCTCTTTCACCTGCCTGCTTACAGGTCTGTTCAACCTCTCTCTTAGCCTTTTCGTGAATCTTCTCGATAAGTGCGGGATGGATTCTGCCGTCTGAGATAAGTCTTTCAAGAGTAATTCTTGCAACCTCTCTTCTTACGGGGTCAAAGCTTGAAAGTGTAATTGCTTCGGGTGTGTCGTCAATAATCAGGTCAACACCTGTAATTGTTTCAAGTGTTCTGATATTTCTGCCTTCACGGCCGATAATTCTGCCCTTCATCTCATCGTTGGGAAGAGCAACAACTGATACTGTTGCTTCAGAAGCGTGGTCAGCAGCACAACGCTGAATTGCAGTTGTGATGATTTCTCTTGCAAGGTTTTCTGATTCCTCACGTACTGACTGCTCGTATTCCATAATCTTGACAGCCTTTTCTCTCTTAAGAGTTTCTTCAAGGCTTGCAAGAAGGTCAACCTTAGCCTGCTCTTTTGTATAACCCGAGATTTTTTCAAGCATTTCTAACTGACTTCTTTTGATGCTTTCTGCTTCGGAAAGTTGATTTTCAGCCTGCTTGATTTTTTCAGCAAGCTGTTCTTCTTTTTTCTCAAGAGTTTCAGTCTTCTTATCAAGACTTTCCTCTTTCTGGATCATTCTTTTCTCCTGACGTTGAACTTCGTTTCGTCTTTCGCGAAGTTCGCGCTCAGTTTCATTTCTGAGTTTATGAATTTCATCCTTAGCTTCAATTACAGCTTCGCGTTTTTTGGTTTCTGCTTCGTTAACGGCCTGATTAACAATACGGGTAGCTTCTTCATTAGCTGAGCCGATAAGACCTTCAGCAGTCTTTTTTCTGTGCATTTCTCCGAGCACAAAACCTATTATACCAAAAACTACAGCACAAATTGCAGCAATAATAATTGTCTTAATTTCCAAAGTAGCAGCACCTCCTTCTTTTCAAAATTAGCTTAAAACTTAATTAACACTAATATACGCTTTCATCAAAAGAATTACAGTAATGTTACTCGAACGATAATGAACACATTATCATATGACTGTAAAGAGAGCACAAATACACTCATCATACAATCATCCCATATATTTTAAAACAATTTGCATAATAAGTCAAGTATAAACGTGCAGATTTTAATGTATTTTTATTATTTTTTTAAGCAAATTTCCACGTTCTATGCAAAAAAACTCCCCTGCCAAAGCAAGGGAGCATAAGCTTTAATTTATTCTTCTTCAGTTGTTTCTTCTTCGTCTTCAGCTTTGCCTAAAAACATTTCGCTGTCGCGGTGCTTTCTTGTCATAAGATATCCTGCAAGAGCGCCGATTGCAATAATGCTTGTGGGTGCTGCAACGATTTCGGGATTTTCCTTAACAACTGTTGTTGCCTTTGCAACAAAGGAATCGCCCTTATCTTCATCCTCTACACCAACAAAGGACGGGCCTTTTGTTGTGAGAATGTTTCCGTCTGCATCGGTTGCATACTGTCCATTAAGAAGCTCTTCAAGGTAACCGAATTCGTAACCGTCAGTGTTGCTTGTACCGTCGTTGGGCACGTAATCACTTCCGTAGCCGAATGTTGTAAGAACCTCACCCTGAGGAACGGTTGAATACTCAGGAGCCTCGCTCTGCACATAATCCATAATGCCACCGAAGATTTCGTTAACCTTGTCGTTACCTGAGGGGTTAACTGTATCAACTGCTGACTGAAGAGCCGCAACCATACTCTTATCGCTTGTTACCTTTGTGCCGTTGAGTGACTTATCCTTGATGATGTTAAAGGTATAAGTTGCCTGCTCAACTCTGAAGCCGTCATTGTAATCAACCTTGAGTACGATTGTTTCATTTGCCTTGTTGGGGTCAATTGCAACACTTGTGGTTTTGTTATGAGCAGCGGGAGCGCCGTTAAGTGTCATAGAAACAGCCTTTACATTGCCGCCTTCAAGCTGGTCAGCAACAGCTAAAGGTGTGAACCACATTTTTGTTCTGTCCTGAGCGATTGTCACATCGTAGTAGTAAACATCTGAGTGGAATTCTTCTTCAAGATTGAAGCAGCCGTTTTCACAAGCAAGCTCAAAAAGCTCTTTTGTATTCATTTTACTGCTGAATCTTACATTTTTTTCTGAAAGCATTGTTTCAAGGATAAGTCTTGCAACTGCTGTTTTGTCTGAGCTTTCAAGTGCAGAGCCGAGAGCATCTGCATCAAGGGTAACATCATAAGCTGTGTTAAGAATTGTTGCAAAGTAAGCATTATCAATATAGAGCTTGTCATCGGGATGCACCATATCGTAAGCCATTTTTGAAACTTCGTAGTCGCCGATATCGTCTTCGTTTGAGTCAGCTGAAGAAGCAACAATTACTCTTGCCCAATGGAAAACCTCAGCAGTTGAGGGATTCTTACTCATGGGGATATCGTCAAAATTATCTACATAGCCCTTTACAGTATGAACTGCAAGGCCGGGGAAGGTATCAACACCTGAGGGAAGCATAACGCCTGAAAGTGCTGCAAAAATGATAACACTTGCATTATCAAGGCTTATACCAACGGGAATTGAAACTTTCTTGCCGTAAAGAGCATAAACTGCATCATATTTAAGCGCTGCATAAACAACTGCAACATTGATTTTGTCCTGACCGCCGGGTACGTCGGGAATTGTGATACCGTAGTCACGGAGATATTCCTCCATAACCTCGTAGTCATCTGTCATACCGAGAGCAACAACAGTATAGTAAACAAGAGTCATCATCTCTTCATATGTTGAAGCAACTGTATTCTCGTTGAGGTCCTTAAGCTCAGAATAGTCCTTAACCTCCTGAGTAAATTCTTCGTATGTATGGCTATAGGGATAGTCATCAGGCTTGGGAATAATAGTTGTGGGAACAAAGCTTGATGCATCATCTCTGATGATAAGCTGGTCAAGCCACGCATAGTTGTACTCTGTTTCTCTTCTTGTTTCACCGGGATCGAGTTGAGGAATAAGTGATGAAATGGCATCGCTTGCCGCATAAGCAGGACAAACAGCCAGAGCCATTAACATTGTAAGCGCTAAAACAAGTGTAAGAACTTTTTTCATTTCAGCCGAGCTCCTTCAAATTCAGATTAATTTATACTTAGACATAATTACATCATTATACAGATTATATGATACAACTTTTTTGAATTTCTGTCAACCGAAAACACCTAATTAATTATTAAAAATGTATTATAAAAAGCAAAAAAATCCTCCCACAACAGTGAGAGGATAAATTTAAAGCTTATTCTTCTGTCTTGCACTGAATTCCGAGCATTTCAAGCTGCTCTGCATCAACAATTGCAGGACATTCTGTCATAGGCTCGCTTGCATTCTGTACCTTCGGGAATGCAATACAGTCACGGAGAGTTTCAAGCTTAAGCATCTGCATAACAAGTCTGTCAAGACCAAGACCGATACCGCCGTGAGGAGGTGCACCGTACTTGAATGCATCTGTAAGGAAGCCGAACTTCTGATGTGCTTCTTCGTCTGAAAGGCCGAGAAGGCTGAACATTCTCTTCTGAAGGTCGGGATTTGTGATTCTGATTGAACCGCTTGCAAGCTCAATGCCGTTGAGAACAAGGTCGTAAGCATTAGCTCTTACGCCTGCCTTATCGCTTTCAAGAGAGTCAAGACACTCTTCAAGAGGTGAAGTGAACGGATGATGCATAGCAACAAACTGACCTGCTTCTTCGTCCCAGTCAAAGAACGGGAATTCAACAACCCAGAGAAGGTTGTATTTATCTTCAGGAATAATGCCGAGCTTCTTTGCAACAATCTGACGGAGTGAACCGAGAACTGAAAGAGTAAGGTCTTTCTTATCAGCAACAATAAGGATAACGTCGCCGTTTTCAGCACCGCATTTTTCTTTGATTGCGTTCATTTCGTCTTCTGTCATAAACTTAGCGAAGGATGAAGCAACTGTGCCGTCCTCTGCAATTCTTGCCCATGCAAGACCCTTTGCGCCAATACCTCTTGCTTCTTCTGTAAGCTTATCAACTTCTTTTCTTGTAAGAACTGAGAAAGCATTTTTAGCTGTAATTGCAGCAACCTTACCGCCATTTGCAACAGCACCGCTGAACACACCGAAGCCGCACTCAGCAACTATATCACTGATATCTGTGATTTCCATTGCGTATCTTGTGTCGGGCTTATCTGAGCCGTAACGCTCCATAGCTTCCTTATAAGTGAGTCTGGGGAAGGGAGTTGCAATTTCAATATCAAGTGCTTCCTTGAATACTCTCTTCATAAAGCCTTCGATAAGTGAAAGAATATCTTCCTTATCGATGAAGCTCATTTCAAGGTCGATCTGAGTGAATTCGGGCTGACGGTCAGCACGGAGGTCTTCGTCACGGAAGCAACGTGCAATCTGCATATATCTGTCAAAGCCTGCAACCATTGAAAGCTGCTTATAAAGCTGAGGTGACTGAGGAAGAGCATAGAAGCTGCCCTTATGAATTCTTGAGGGTACAAGGAAGTCTCTTGCGCCTTCGGGAGTTGACTTGATAAGCATCGGAGTTTCAATTTCAATGAAACCGTTTTCATCAAAGTAGTCACGGGTAATCTTTGTGATTCTGTGACGCATAAGAATGTTGCCCTGAAGGTCGGGACGGCGAAGGTCAAGGTAACGGTACTTAAGTCTTGTAAGCTCTGATGTGGGGCAGTTTTCAATAATTTCAAAAGGAGGTGTTTCACTCTTTGAAAGCACACGAAGGTCTGTTACAAAAATTTCGATTTCACCTGTGGGAATGTCCATATTCTTTGATGAACGTTCTCTTACAGTACCCTTTGCCATAAGAACAAATTCACTTCTTACAGTGAAAGCCTTATCGAAAATTTCCTTGTCTGTTGTGTCGTCAAAAGCAAGCTGAACGAGACCTGTTCTGTCTCTGAGGTCAACGAAGATAAGAGCACCAAGGTCTCTCTGTCTCTGTACCCAACCTGCAACAACTACTTCTCTGCCACAGTCTGCTGCTGTAAATGTACCGCAGTAGTCGGTTCTTTTAAGTCCTGTCATAAAATCCATTAGTTTTATCTCCTTATCAGAATAAATTTCCGCTTAATATTGAATTCACATCAATGTCTGTTTCATAGCCTAAATCTGTAAGCTCTTTGAGACTCTCATTGATTGAAATACGCATAAATTCTTCATCGAAAGCTTCAACAGAAATTTCTGTTTCTTCACCGCTTTCCATATTTTTGAGCTTTGCCTTACCTTCCTGAAGCTCGCTGTCACCAAGAACGGCAGTAAACATTGCACCAACCTTGTTTGCAAACTTCATCTGTGCCTTAACTGAACGTCCAACGATATCGTAGAGCACTGTAAAGCCCTCCTGACGAAGGTCAGTTGCGATCTGAGCAGCCTTAATGTTTGCCGCTTCACCCATTGAAGCAATATAAAGGTCACATTGCTTTTCTTCGGGGAAGGGTACATTCTGAGCCTTGAGAAGCATCATAAGTCTTTCAAGACCCATAGCAAAACCGAGAGCAGGTGTCTTGGGACCGCCTACCTCTTCAACAAGTCCGTCATAACGTCCGCCGCCGCAGATTGTGCCCTGAGCACCGATTTCTGTTGAAACGAATTCAAATACTGTCTTTGTATAGTAGTCAAGACCGCGAACAATTGTGGGGTTAACCTGATAGCTTATACCCATAGCGTCGAGATAGCTCTTTACAGATGTGAAATGGTTTTCGCATTCCTCACAAAGATAATCTGTAACCTTGGGAGCGTCCTTTGCGATATCTGAGCAAACAGGGCTCTTACAGTCAAGAATTCTCATGGGATTTCTGTCAAGTCTGTCGTTGCAGGTTGCACAAAGGTCTGCCTTTTTGCTTTCAAAATAAGCCTTGAGAGCCTCGTGATATGTTTTTCTGCACTCGGGACAGCCGATTGAGTTAATCTGAATGTCGTAGTTTTTAAGACCGAGGTGAGTAAAAATATCGTTGATAAGTGAAATAACCTCAGCGTCTGCAGCCGGTGACTGAGTGCCGAAGCATTCGCAGCCGAACTGATGGAACTCACGGAGTCTGCCTGCCTGAGGCTTTTCGTAGCGGTAGCAGGAAATTGTGTAGCAAAGCTTCATAGGAGCGGGCTCGTTGAAAAGGCCGTGCTCAAGATAAGAACGTACAACACCTGCAGTGCCTTCGGGACGAAGAGTGATTGAACGTCCGCCCTTATCCTCAAAGGTATACATTTCCTTCTGAACAACGTCTGTTGTGTCACCCACACCTCTCTGGAAAAGCTCGGTGTGTTCAAAAACGGGAACTCTGATTTCCTTATAGCCGTAATTTTTAGCCTGCTCAAGAACAGCCTGTTCAAGATACTGCCACTTATGGCTTTCGCCGGGAAGCACATCCTGAGTGCCCTTGATTGATTTTGTAACTAATGCCATATGTTTAATCCTCCAAGATTATTTTAAAAATAAAAAACTCCATCCACAAACTGCCTTAAGCAGATTGGGGATGAAGCATAAATTAGCTCCACGGTGCCACCCCGATTGAACATAAATGTTCCTCTCGAGTAACCTTGTGGTTACAAGCCTTAACGCAGCAAACGGACTTTCGTCAGCTCGGGAATGTCTTCCTTTTACTCTTTCGTAAGATACTTTCAGCAGATGTATCTCTCTCTGAACGCAGAAATAAAAGTACTCTTTTCCGTCGTCGCTTTTATTATATTCAAGCTTTGATTAATAGCGCTTGGGATTTACAATATCTCTCCAGTCAAGGTCGCCTCTTTCAAGGGCATGTACAAGAGCTTCCGCAGTTGCAAGATTTGTTGCAACGGGAATATTATGCACATCGCAGAGTCTTAAAAGGTTAGCCTCGTTGGGTTCGGTTGTTTTTGCGGTAAGAGGATCTCTGAAAAGCAGAAGAAGGTCAATTTCGTTACATGCAATTCTTGATGCAATCTGCTCATCACCGCCCTGATAACCGCAGAGAAATCTTGTGATTTCAAGTCCTGTCGCTTCAGCAACCATTTTACCGGTTGTACCGGTTGCGCAGAGTGAGTGTTTGCTTAATGTTCCGCAATACGCAATACAGAACTGAGTCATAAGTTCTTTTTTTGCGTCGTGAGCTATAAGAGCTATATTCATTATTTCCTCCACCTTTCGTCAATCGTTGAGTATTTTGCTTCAATTCACATCTATGATAACAAAATTTCTGTCGGATTGCAATAGAAATTATGAAAAAACAACGAAATTTTTGAGAAAAAATAAACTTTGAGTAAAATTCATCCCATATCAGAATTTAAGCGGTACACTTATTCCCTCGAGTCTTGCGGCAATATTCTGAAAAGCCTTGTATGAAACCTGGCCTTTTTTATAAATTCCCTGACCCATTGAGCCAAGACGGATTTTTGCATCCTCAGGCACAACACCGATAAGCTGAATTTCAGTGGAGTCAATTACACTGTCAACATTAAGGAGTCTGCCCTTGGTTACATCTCTCTTCTTAACACGGTTTATAACAAGTCTTGTGTCGGCTATCCCCTGCTTTGCCATTTCTCTTGCAGCTATGCAGGCACTTCTTACGCACACAAGGTCAGGAGTTGAAACAACAAGGCCTCTGTCTGCCACACTGCAGGCAAGAGTAAGTCCCTTATCAATTCCCGCCGGAGA
>JAFOXT010000317.1 GCA_017425745.1 Clostridia bacterium
CTTGCAGCAGGTGGTCAGGGTATGATTACTGTTGCAGCTGCTTGCGGTGTTGCAGGTATTATTGCAGGTGTTATCGGTGTAACAGGTCTTGCTTATACACTCTTCAACACAATTGTTACTCTTGCAGGTAACCAGATTATTGTTGCACTCTTCCTTACAATGCTTTGCTGTATCGTTCTCGGTATGGGTGTTCCCACAACAGCAAACTACTGCATTATGGCAGCTACATGTGCTCCCATTCTTGTTACAATGGGCGTTCCGATGGTCGCAGCTCACTTCTTCGTATTCTACTTCGGTATCGTTGCCGACCTTACACCTCCCGTTGCTCTTGCAGCCTATGCAGGTGCGGCAATCGCCCAGGCTAATCCCATGAAGACAGCGTTCACTGCAACAAAGCTTGCAATCGGTGCATTTATTGTACCTTATGTATTTGCACTTAATCCAGCAATGCTCTTTATTGACACAAACGGAGTATGGGAAGTAATTCTTATCTGCATAACCTCATTTGCAGGTATCTTCGGTGTATCAGCTGCCCTTGAAGGATATTTCCTTTGCAATATGTCCTGGTATGAAAGAATTATCAGTGCAGCCGGCGGACTTCTTCTTATCTATCCCGGTGTTACAACCGACGTAATCGGTCTTGGCCTTGTGGCAGTTGCACTTGTTATTCAGTTTATCAAGAAAAAGAGTCACAAAAAAGCAAGTCCTCTTGCAGCTTAACAAAACAATTAAGATGCCCGTATTGAAAAAATACGGGCTTTTTTTCTTTTTTATTGTTGACTTTTTAACTTGTTAGTGATAATCTTAGATAGGTTTAAAATAATTATAATGGAGGAAAAACCAATGGTTCTCAGAACAATTTTTCAGCACATCTTTTACAAACTTTTTCTTGCAATAATGTCTATCGTTTTTGCAATTAATCCTTATGTTGGCCCCTCAACAGAAGCACCAATTACTGTAAGCAACCCTGATGATGTAAAAGCAACAATGGCTCTTGTTGCTGACCCTCAGGTTTCAAACTATATGTTTGACAGATACCCTGTTTTCAAGGCAGCTGCAGAAGATCTTCAGAATGCAGAAGCAAAGTTTGATGCTCTTATCGGTGTAGGTGATATTGCAGAAAACGGTCTTTCAGTTGAATATCAGCTTGTATATGACGGTATCGGCGGTCTTGATACAAGATACATAATGGCTGTTGGTAACCATGACATCAGACTTCGTATTTATGAACAGAGCAAAAACACATTCTCACACTTTGTAAACACTCTTAACGGTGACGATTCATTTGACTCATTCTCATATGCTGAGAGAGTTAATGGCTACAAGGTTATCGTTCTCGGTTCAGATAAGTCAGTATTTGAAGAATCATATCTCAGCGATGCTCAGCTTGAATGGCTCGACAGTGAGCTTAAGGCTGAAAAGGGCAAGCCTGTATTTGTGATTCTTCATCAGCCTCTCAAGAACACACATAATATCGAAGAAGCGTGGAACAGCCCCTTTGAAGGTGCAGGTTCAGTAGGCGATCAAAGCATTGCACTCAAGGCAATTATGTCAAAGTATCAGAATGTATTCTTTATTACAGGTCATCTTCATTCAGGCTTCGGTCCCGACAGCTATAACAATGTTGACGGCATTCACTCAATCAACCTTCCCTCATTCTCAGTAAAAAATGCAACCGGTACATATAACAATCCCGGCACAGGCTATATTCTTGAAATTTACGAAGATGAGGTTATCTTCAGAGCAAGAGATTATGCCAAGGGTGTATGGGTTGCTGAAGAAACAGGCGACAGCAGCTACGACCTTGTTATTCCTGTTGTGAAATAATAGAATTCTTATGACCGTTCAGTGAAAAGCTGAGCGGTCTTTATCTTGACAAAACAAAAGCCACATAGTAAAATTACATAAAAAGGAGAAAGAGGTGTGCGAAATGACGCATAAAGAATATCTGAGCCTTATTGATGAAGTGATTGAAAAAGGCAGATATAAAGCTGATTGGGAAAGTCTTTCCGGACACAAAACACCCGATTGGTATTATAAAGGAAAGCTTGGCATTTTCATCCATTGGGGAATTTACAGTGTGCCCGCAGCCTTTAATGAATGGTATCCCAGAGGTATGTACATAGAGGGTACAGATGAATATAAATATCACATTGAACACTTCGGCAACCACAAGAATTTCGGTTATAAGGATTTTATTCCTGATTTCAAGGCAGAAAAATTCAATGCTGAAGAATGGATAAGTCTTTTTAAAGAAGCAGGTGCAACCTATGTTACCCCCGTAGCAGAGCATCACGACGGCTTTGCAATGTATGACACAGCATTTAACCGTTGGAATGCAAAGGAGATGGGTCCTTGCCGTGATGTTTTAGGTGAGCTTAAGGCGGCTTGTGAAAATCAAGGCCTTACCTTCTGTGCTTCGAACCACAGAGCAGAGCACTACTTCTTCCTCAATGGCGGAAGAAAGTTTGACAGTGACGTAAATGATGAGGAATACCGAGACTTTTACGGCCCTGCAGTGGCTTCAGATGAGCTTCTTCACGGTATGGGAGAATCAACAGAATCCGTTGACGGTGAAGAGCCTACTCAGGAGTGGCTTGAGGACTGGCTTGTAAGACTTTGCGAAATGGTTGATAATTATAAGCCTCTTATTGTTTACTTCGACTGGTGGATTCAGAACAAGGGCTTCAAGCCCTACCTGAAAAAGTTTGCGGCATATTACTATAACAGAGCTCTTGAATGGGGCAAGGAAGTAACAATTAACTATAAGCACAATGCGTTCCCCCTTGGTGTTGCAACCCTTGATATTGAAAAGGGTGCACTTGCAGGCGTTTCACCTTTCCCGTGGCAGACCGATACAAATATAGGCAAACGCTCATGGGGCTACCGCAAGGACAATGAGTTCAAGAGTCCCTATGAGGTGGTTACAACTCTGATTGACGTTGTCAGCAAAAACGGTATGCTTCTTCTCAATATCGGGCCCAAGCCTGACGGTACAATCACCGAGGAAGAAACAGCTGTGCTCAGAAAAATGGGTGAGTGGCTTAAAATAAACGGCGAGGGCATTTACAGCACAATACCGTGGCTTAAGTTTATGGAGGGCGAAGCGAAAACAAAGGAAGGTGCCTTCAGTGAGGGTGAGGTTCCCTATACAGATAAGGACTTCAGATTTACCTATAAGGACAGCACCGTCTATGCCTTCTGGATGAAGCCTTCAGACAGTGACAGTGTTACAATAAAGTCGCTTAAAGCTGGCTTCAGAGGTATTCTTGTTAAGAAAATTACAGTTCTCGGAAGTGATGATGAGCTCTCCTTCAAAGCTGACGGTGAGGGCTTACACATTGAACTTAAAGAAAAAGCAGAGAGCGAGCTTCCTCTTTGCTTCAAGGTTGAATTACTTTAAAAAAGAAGTACAAATAGGAGGGTGTAAAATGAAAAAAACAGTTATTCGTTTATTATCAGTGATTCTTTCTATAATTATTGTTTCAGGGGTGATGCCTGTAAGTGTTTTTGCTCAGCCTGAAAGTAATGTAGCAGAGGTGTGGGTTAACGGAGAAATGAAAAAGGCTTCTTCCGATTCCTTTGAAGAAATCTGGAAAGAGGCAGTTTCACTGGCTTCAAAAAGAACTGATAATAACGAAAAGGCCGATGTTATTTTTAAGCTTTTAGCTGACTGGACTGCCGATAACGGTAGCTTCGGTAATGGTAGCGGCTTTAAAAACGGAGCAATTTCTGTTACAAAAGATAAGATAATCACAATTGACCTTAACGGTTTTGCAATTGACCGTAATCTCAGCGAAAAACAGATGGCCACAAGAAACGGTATGGTTATCTATATGGAAAACGGCTCTTCACTTACAGTTAAGGACAGTAATGCTGCGAGTGTACATATGGGAAGCATTACTGACGGAGTATGGTACAAGGATGATAACGGCACTGTTCAAATCAATGGCGGTATCATTACGGGCGGTTATAACCTTTCAGACGGCGGCGCAGTTTATATGGAAGAGAAAACCAGCCTTGTTTTAGAGGGCGGTAAAATTATAGGTAACAAAGCCAATGACGGCGGCGGTGTTCAGATTGAAGGCGGTACAACGAAGCTTCAGATGAGCGAAAAAGCAGAAATTTTATATAACCGTGCTGAAGGCGGAATCTACGGCGGCGGAGGTATCTGCACAGACGGTACGGGTGTAACAATTGCAGGCGGTAATGTTAAAAATAACACTGCGAAGTATGGCGGCGGTATTTACTGCTATAAGGACGATGTAAGCATTATCGGTGTTAACATTGAAAACAACACTGCAACAGCAGACGGCGGCGGTATTTATCCTCAGGAGCCGGGTGTATCAGTAAGCAGCAGCACAATCAAAGGTAACTCTGCAAAGGGTAACGGCGGCGGTATTTTTGTTTATAATACCGGCACATCAGTAAGCGACAGTGTGATTGAAAACAACTCAGCAAACAGTAACGGCGACGGCATTTTTGTTTCAAAGGATTGCGATATTTCAATTTCAGGAAAAATGCTTATAAAAAATAATGGCAACGAGAATCTTTATCTTGCAGACAATAATGAGCTTGTTGCCGGTTCAATGAGCAGAGGTACAGAGGTTTATATCAGCCTTGCAGGAAATATGGAAAACTGCACAGGTGCTGAGATGCCCTTTGTTTCTGCAGCTGCTGACACTCGTCCTGAATATTTCTTCAGTGATGAAGAGGGTTATTACGTTGCCCGTCAGAATGACCCGTCAAAGACAAACTACCGTTATCTTTATATGGAAAAAGGCACCCGTCCTGAAACAGAAGCAAAGGTTATTACCTCTTCTTCGGTTAACACAGCTTACGGTACTTATGAGGGTGACAACGGCACATACGGTCTTTATAAAGGTAATTTTGAATATGCGTCGGTGCTTGATTCAGTAAACAACTACGCGCCTACATTCTATTACTCAGACGGTTATTTTGACTCAGACCCGAAGAAATATAACAGCCATCTTGCAACAATGTCACTCGGCCTTGCTATGTCGGCTTTTGTTAAGAACACAGAAAATGAAGATAAATATTTCAATCAGTTTGCTCATGTTAAACAGCTTATGTCTGATATAGGTTGTGCTGACGAAGATATTTATGTTAATGATGACTATCTCAACAAGCCTGCTTTCTTCGGAAAGAATGCTGACAGACTCAGCACAATCGGTGTTGCAATCGGTAGCAAGAAGCTTAAAATTGCAGATACGGAATACACACTTATTCCTGTTGCTGTCCGTGGTGCAGGTTATGAAATTGAATGGGCAAGTAACGGCACTTTAGGTGCTTCAGGCGAATCTCAGGGCTTCAGTGATGCAGCAAATCAGGCGTTTAATCTTATTGAAAAATATATTGAAGACTATGGTCTTCAGCAGGCTGTACAGAACGGTACTGCAAAATTCTGGCTTGTAGGTTATTCACGTGCAAGCGTAACAGCGAATATTGCTGCAAAGCGTCTTGTTGATAAATACGGTCAGAATAATGATATCTACGGCTACTGCTTTGAAGTGCCTCAGGGCGGCAGTGATGAAGCGGTTCTAAAGGAAGAATGGACCGACAACGGTGAATATCACAGCATTCACAACATTATAAATAAGGCTGACTTTGTAACAATGCTTATGCCCACAGAAATGGGACTTAAGCGTTACGGTGTTGACCATTATGTTCCGGGTAATCCCGAGGTTTTTGATACACCGAAAGCTGAAACAAAAGCATATAACGGCGGAAATGTAACAACAGCTTATGACAATTCATACGAGGGCTATGAGGTTTCTCATAAAACAGACAGCCTTTATTTCAGACAGCGTGAGCTGATGCTGAAGCAGCTTCAGGCAGTTAACCCTGACCTTCAGTTTGAAGATTATTTCCATAAAGCAACCATCAACTACGTAGGCTATGTTGTCGGCACAAAGGACCTTATAGGTGAGGTGAGTGATGACGGACTTACACCTGACGAATTTGTCCTCGATTTTTACGGCAAGCTTATGGAGTGGGCTCTTTGCAATGACGAAATTAAAAATTACCGTGAATATTTTGCAACCTACAAGCCCTGGTCAGCAGACTCATGGGGTGCTGATAAGCCTGCAGATTTAGGTTATTTTGCAACAGAAATGACTGTTGAAGATGCAGTGGGAACTTTAATCAAGCTTATTTTCGGCAAGTCATCAGAGGATGCAGATGCTATTATTGATATCCTTCTTTCAAGTGCATTAGGTATCAGTGCAGTTGATTTCAGCGGAAACATCAGCCTTCTTGAAATCTACCTTTCATATATCCGTGAGTGGCAGAACAAAACACGACCCGAAAAGGTTGAAATGGGTAACAAGCTTATTGAAGCTGTGCTTAAGGAACGCTATCCCGGTGCAGAAACAATTTATGATTATCTTACAGAGGACGAAGCAAAAGAAGTGATTTCTGCTCTTCCTGTAATTATCGATCTTCTTCTCACCTTTGTCGGCAAGGACTACAATACAGGTACACTTGATGACAGTCAGGTAATGCTCGGCACCTTTGCTTACAATATGAGTACACTTATTTCAGCTCACTATCCTGAAATCAATCTTGCTTGGCTTCGCAGCTACGACAGTAACTTTGCCGAAGATAAGGATGCGTTTATTATTGAGGCAACAGAAGCTGCAGCTCCCACAGGTACACTTTATACAGATGACGGTGTGCTCACTCTTTCAGCGACACCCGGCAGCGCAATTTATTACTCTGTTGATAACGGTGCTACATGGAGCTATTACAGAAAAGCTCTGGCAATTGATAAGGGTGTTTCATCGGTTAAGGCATATTCGATGCAGTACGGTGTAAAGAGTGCAGAAGCCATAGTTAACGCTGAGGTACGACCCGAACCTGAAAAGCCCTTTGTTCCGTCAATAAGCTTTGATGTTAAGGGCATTGCAATAATTCTTATAGGTGCAGTAGTTGTTGCTGCCGCAATTGTAGGTGTAGTTGTGCTAATTAAAAAACGCAAAAAATAAAACCATAAAGCGAATCCCACCGATTTTTACTCGGTGGGATTTTTGTGCTTATTTAGTTCTCAGCCCTTTCGGGTAATGATTTTTTGCTCTGCCGTTAACAACCTTAACTCCGCCTACGCTGCATCCGTTTACGGTAACAACCGCCCAGCCGTTTTCACTGTCGGTCTCGAACTCTTCGCCGTGAAGATATTTCTTTAACTCGTCACTGTCGGCAGAAAGCTC
>JAFOXT010000318.1 GCA_017425745.1 Clostridia bacterium
GACGGCCTTATGGAAGCCATTGACAAGGCTACAAAGGGTGCCGAATCCAAAAGGGATACATCAGGCATTCCTGTCAAGGGTGATAAGTATTGGGAAGTCGAACGTGACACTTTGAGTGGAGGTTGGCTTGCAGTCGCAAGAGCAGTTGCAGCATATGCTGAAAGCAACGTTGCTACCTTGAAGACCTATGCAGACATTGTTGAAGCTATTCAGGCTGAGGCAGCAGGTTATGCAGGTAGTGACACTGTTAAAGCAAATAACTACTGCACAATTCTTGAGTACTTCAAGTTCGGTTCAAAGGCTACAGGTGTGTTCACAACACAGGAAACTGTAACCCTTAATATCGGTGTAGGCTTTGACCTGCTTGCATTCAAGGATGTAAATTCAATTGAAGATAAGACTTATTCAACAGCAGTTCTTAAGTTCACACCTAAGAGTGCCGGCGATAATACTTATATTCTTTCAAATGAAGATGATATCAGCTTCACTACAACAGACTTTATTGAGGTTGGTACAGACGTAACAGCAATTAAAGATGTACTTACTGAGTGTATCGCAGCTGACACATTCAAGACATGGTTCACCAAGTCAGTTCTTCAGACAGACGAACTTGGTGACCTTACAAGGCTTCTTGCTCAGTTTGATACAGTAATGGGTCTCGCAGGTCTCGGTTATACCGAAGCACAGATCTGGGATCACTTTGTTGCGCCCGAAATCGGTAAGACATATACCGAAACAAAGGTGTGGTATAACACATCAGGTGCAAGAGCTCAGGCTGAAGTTTCTGCTGCAGGCTACAAGAATGAACTCGATGCTCTTCTCGGAGCAGACATCACAGCTATGGATGCATTTGCACTCCGTGCACATTACATTGCTGTAAACGGTGTTGTTCAGCGCATTGACAGCGACATTTTCAGCACACTCGTTTATCAGATTATGAACGAGATTGAAGCTGACTATATCGGCAAGGCAAACTACAAGGTTGAAAAGTACATCAAGGAGCTTGGCATTAAAGTAGGTCAGGCTTATGCGATTGTTGCTTTAGCTAACGGTACAGGTGATGTATCAGGCGAAAACGGTTTCTTTACTCTTGCTGACAAGCTTGTAGAAATCGAAGCTGCTGCTGAAACTGAAATCACAAAGTCAAGCGACGTTGAGCTTAGTGAAGACAATGTATGGCAGGACACAGAAGAATACAAGGCTACTGTTGCATGGTTAAACGAAGCTGCTGCAATTATCAGCCTTATTGACACATATGTTCTTGCAACTGCTTCTTTTGCTGACCTTGTTGAAACTAAGACAGACAAAGGCAATGCTATCACAGAAGAGCTTTATAATAAGGTTGCCGGTCTCGTTGGTGAAGTAACTCTCGATGTTTTCGGCAGCACATACTTTGATGATAAGGCTCACATGGACAGCGTTATGGCTAACACAATTCTTGAAGGCCGTAACTTTACAACTATCGAAGAAATCTGTGAAGACTTTGTTGATTACTATAATAAGGCTTTAGGCTTCAAGAACGATCCTACAATGGAAACTGTTTACAATGCAGTTTATCCCGACGGTCTTGACGATTATGCTGCATACATTAATACACTTAAGGCTGCAGCTGCTAAGGCATACTATGATAGTATGGCTGTTATCGACGGCTACTACACAGAAGCAGGTAAGGTTGCATACTATACCTTTGAATCAATCATCTCAAAGGCTGATGCAATCAGCACATCAACAGGTACATACATGACAGTTGCTCAGTTCCTTGACAGAGCACCTGCTTATGTTCCCGGTAAAGATGACTATACAAAGGATCAGCTCTTAGAGCTCTATAATAAGATCTGGAGTGCAAGCGGTTATTACAACACAGCTGTTAACTTCAAGAACGGTCTTAATAACCTTCGTAACCTTGCTTACACAAACGCAGCAAACAACCAGGTTGTTGACAAGAAGATTCTTGCTTACATTCTCCGTCAGGAAAATGTAACAGGTTCAGCTTATGCATGGGAATCATGTATCGGTGCGCTCAACGTTGACAAGATCAGAGAATACGTTAACGAAATTGAACTTGTTCAGCAGACAGGTATTGAAACAAACCTTGGTAAGGTTACTCCCGGCGGTATTGAAACACTTATGTCAAATGCCGTTGAAGACCTCGACAGAATTCTTATTTCTGACGACCTTGGTACACTTCTTAACTCACTTACAGCTAAGGAAAACGAAGAAACAGGCGCAACTGTTGGTTTCCTTGGCGTATGGGGCTTTGACTATACATTCAAGAACCCCAATGGTGGTACAACAACAGTTAAGGCCGGTGATCCCTGTAAGAA
>JAFOXT010000319.1 GCA_017425745.1 Clostridia bacterium
GCTTATTGCTGATAAGAACGAGGAAATATTTGAGGTTTGTGAAGAACTTATTGAAGCCGAAGGTAAAATTCTTTCATACAAAGAGGACATAAGTAAGGAGAAAAGTAATCTTGACTACTATTCATCCTGGCGGAAGCTTGATATACCCCTTGGCTCACAAAGAACAATGAATACAAACATTTTCATCGGTTCGTTCAGAAAAAAGTTAACAGCTGAAATGCTTGAGTCCATACTTGTAAGCAAGGATGAAGAACTTACTGATGTTGAAATTGAAATTATTCACAGTGAAAGACTGCTTACCAATGTTGTTCTGATGTGTCACAGCAGTCACGGTGAAAAGCTGAAAACTGTTCTTTCCGAAATCGGATTTTTCAGACCTGACAAGCTACCGATGATGACAGCTGAAAAGGCAATTGAGCAGTGTCATAACAACATCAAGACCATAGAGGAACAGATTGAAGACGTTGAAAATGAAATAAAACATTTTCGTGACAGATACGAGTCAATACGCTTTCTTTATGACTACTACAATGCTCAGGCTGAAAAGTATAAGGTTGCAGAAAATACCGGTACTACACAAAGTACAGTTTATATATGCGGTTATGTGCCTAAAAAGTACGCCGACGAAATAAAATTTGAAATTGAACGGCAGTTTGCAGCATATATGGAGCTTTCGGAGCCCGATTATGAAAACGAAAATGTTCCCGTATTAATCGAAAACGGTGGATTTGCAGGCGGTGTTGAAAGCGTTACAAATATGTATTCACCGCCGTCAAATAAAGACGTTGACCCGAATCCGGTAATGTCGTTTTTCTATTATGCCTTTTTCGGTCTTATGCTTTCCGATGCAGGCTACGGATTACTGATGGTAATTGCAATGCTTTTTGCAAAGTTTGTGCTTAAAGTCAGAGGCAGTATGAAAAAGACGGTCAATATGTATCTTTATTGCGGAATTTCAACCATATTCTGGGGCACTCTTTTCGGTGGTTGGTTCGGTGACCTTATACCGACAGTTATGAAAAACTTTATGGGTGTAGAGAATCCTCCTTCGCTTGCTCTTTGGCTTGAGCCTATGAATGACACTATGGATCTGCTGATGTATTCTATGCTCTTTGGAATCGTACATCTTTTTGCAGGTCTCGGCATCAGATTCTTTATGCTTATAAAAGACAAAAATTACCTTGGAGCAATTTTTGATGTTATTCCCGTAATGATATTCGTTGTTGGTTTTGCAATAGCAGGAGCTTCCTTTATCTTTACGGTTCCCGAAGCAATAAAGCCCTACGGTTCAATTCTTCTTGCTGTGGGTGCAGCACTTATTGTTCTGACGGCAGGCAGAAGCGGCAAGAATATAATCGGTAAGCTTGGCGGCGGTCTGTATGCACTTTATAACACAGCTTCAGGCTATCTCGGTGACATTCTTTCGTATTCCCGACTTCTTGCTTTGTGTCTTGTAACGGGAGTAATCGCAAATGTTGTCAATCTGCTTGCGGCAATGCCCGGAAATATATTGTTATTCATTGTTATTTTCCTTGTAGGACACACAATTAATATAGCAATCAATTTAATAGGAACTTATGTTCATACCAACCGTCTTCAGTATGTTGAATTTTTCTCTAAATTCTATGAAGGCTCAGGCAGAACATTTACCCCATTTAAAATCAATTCAAAATTCTTTACAATCAGAAAGGACGAAAAATATGGATAATCTCGGTTTAGTTTTTGCAATTTTAGGTGCAGCTTTTGCTGCAGGCTTTGCAGGTATCGGCTCAGCAAGGGGCGTTGGTATTGCCGGTGAAGCAGGCGCTGGTCTTCTTACAGAAAAGCCTGAACTCTTCGGTAAGGTGCTCATTCTTCAGATTCTTCCCGGAACACAGGGTCTTTACGGCTTTATTATTGCTCTTTTACTTCTTAACAGAATCGGACTTATCGGCGGTACACCCGTTGTACTCAGCTGGTCACAGGGTCTTGCTTTCTTTGCTGCTGCACTTCCTATGGCGATTGCAGGCTATTTCTCAGCTGTTTATCAGGGCAGAGTTGCCGCTTCAGCAGTTTCAATGATTGCAAAGGATTCATCACAGACCGCAAAGGGTATGACTCTTTCAGCACTTGTTGAAACCTATGCAGTTCTTGCTCTTCTTGTTTCCATTCTTGCTGTGTTCAATATTAATATCTGATTTTATTGAAATACAGATAAAAGGAGATGAGTGAGTGTCAGGACTTGATAAAATTACTAATCTGATTTCTGAAGAGGCAAATGCGGAATGTCAGAAAATTCTCAAAGCTGCTTCTGATGAAATTAAAAATTTAATTGCTGAATCAAGAAAAGAAGCAAACAAGTTAAGCCGTGAAATTGTAGATAAAGCTAAAAAGGAAGCTGAGCTTATTACCGTTACAGCTAAAGGCAAGGCTGAAGCAATTACACGAAACAGATATCTTGAAATCCGTAACGCTATTCTCAACGACGTAATTTCTGCTGCTTATCTTGAAATTGAAAAGCTCAGTGATGAAGAATATTTTGACCTTGTTAAAAAATTACTTGTCAAATATATTCAGCCGGGTGAATGTACTATGTTTATGAATGGCTACGACCTCGGCAGACTTCCTGAAAATTTTGAGCTTGATATAAACTCTGAGGTTTTTGAAAAATCGGCGGTTTATGTATCAAAGCAGGCAGTTGATATCGAAAACGGTTTTATTCTTTCCTACGGTCAGGTTGAAATTAACTGCACATTCAAGGCAGTTTTTGATGAAAATATGGATAATCTCAAGGATATGCTCAGTCCTTTTATGTTCAATTGAAAGGTAGGGCGCTTATGAGAGATACTGATTATGCTTATTGCGTCGCAAGACTGAGAGCAGTAGAAGGTACACTTTTGAAAAAAGAGGACTATGACAGACTTCTTTCGTTTGAAAGCCTTGAAGAAGCAGAAAAGCTTCTTGTTGAAAAGCGCTGGATAGAATGTAAGTCAGATGAAATCCGAAACTATCTTTCTGCGCAGAAGGATATCTTATGGAAGCTGCTTTCTGAAAGTGTACCCGATAAAAAAGAGCTTGATATTCTGTGCGTGCTTAATGATTATTTCAATCTTAAAGCTGCAGTTAAATGTCTTGTTACAGGTGTTTCACCCGAAAACTACCTTGTAATGCCAACTACATTGGATCTTAATCTGATTAAAGACAAGCTTTGTGAAAGAGATTTTACCCGTCTGTTCTCTGACAAGGGTGAAACAGCTGAAAAGGCTTATAATACTGCTGTAAAAAGCGAAAACGGTCAGAGTGCAGAAATTATCATAGATAAAGCTGCAATTGATTCTATGGCACATTTTGCTGAAAATTCAGACAATAGAATTCTGAGCAAAATCAACAGCTTTTTCTGCGATTCTGCTAATATAAAAATTGCATTCAGATGTGCTCTTACAGGAAAGAATAAGGCTTTTGTTGAAGAAGCAATAGGTGACTGCTGCAGCATTTCAAGAGAAAGACTTATTGAAGAGACGCTTAACGGATACGACAGTCTGACTGAATACTTGCTTTCAACTGCTTATAAAGACGGAGCTGAAGCTTTTCTTAAAAGCGGTGCTGACTTTGAAAAGTGGTGCGATGAAAGAATAATTGCAATATCATCAGAAGCAAGATATACCGCTTTTTCTTTCAGTCCTGTTTGTAATTTTTATTATAAAAAGCTTACTGAAATTAAAAATGTAGGTATTATTCTTACAGCTCTTAAAAACGGTGCTGATATGGAAAGCATTAGAGAAAGGCTTGGTGGTATCAGTGTATAAAGTAGCTGTTATGGGCGACAGAGACAGTATAGCTGCTTTTTCTGCTTTAGGGTTTGATATATTCGAATTATATGACGGTAAGTCAGCCTCAAAAAAGCTGAAGGAGCTGAGTCAAAGCTACGGTATAATTTATATTACCGAAAAGCTTGCGTCGCTTTGTGAAAAAGATATTGAATTACTTAAAGAAAATATAACACCTGCCGTAATTCTTATTCCGGGTACTTCAGGTAATACCGGAAAAGGAATGGAAAGCCTTAATAAAGCAGTTGAAAAGGCAGTCGGCAAAAATATTCTGTAAATATCGGTGGTGAAGATATGAACGACGGAACAATTATAAAAATCTCGGGGCCTCTTGTTGTTGCTTCGGGAATGAAAAGTGCAAATATGTTTGATGTTGTGCGTGTTGGTGATGAACGACTTATGGGCGAAATTATTGAAATGCACGGTGATGAAGCATCAATTCAGGTATATGAAGAAACCTCAGGCTTAAAGCCCGGCGAAAAGGTTGAATCAACAGGAATGCCTTTGAGCGTTGAACTCGGTCCCGGTCTTATAGGTTCAATTTTTGACGGTATTCAGCGACCTCTTTATGATGTTGCGGCTCTTTGCGGCAACAACCTTAAGCGTGGCGTAGAAATTCCTGCACTCAGCAGAGAAAAGCAGTGGGTGTTTGAGCCTTGTGTCAAAGAGGGTGACCGTGTTTACGGTGGCGATGTTATTGGCTATGTACAGGAAAACGAAGTTGTAAAGCATAAAATTATGCTTTCACCTGAAATTGGCGGTATCGTCAAGGAGATTTCTTCGGGTACTTGTACAACTGAAGATGTTGTTGCAATTGTGCTTGATGAAAAGGGTAATGAAAATCCCGTTGGAATTACACAGAAGTGGCCTGTAAGAAAAGGCAGACCTTATTCAAAAAAGCTTGCTCCCAATGAGCCTCTTGTTACCGGACAGAGAGTTGTAGATGCTCTTTTCCCACTTGCAAAGGGTGGTGTAGCGGCAATTCCCGGGCCTTTCGGCAGCGGTAAAACAGTAACTCAGCATCAGCTTGCAAAATGGTCTGATGCGGATATTATCGTGTATATCGGCTGTGGAGAGCGCGGCAACGAAATGACTGACGTACTCAACGAATTTCCTGCACTGAAGGACCCTAAAACCGGTAAAACACTTATGGAAAGAACAGTGCTTATTGCAAATACATCTGATATGCCCGTTGCTGCACGTGAAGCATCAATTTATACAGGTATTACAATTGCTGAATATTTCCGAGATATGGGCTACAATGTTGCTCTTATGGCTGACTCAACTTCAAGATGGGCTGAAGCTCTTCGTGAAATGAGCGGTCGACTTGAAGAAATGCCGGGTGAAGAAGGCTATCCTGCTTATCTTGGCAGCCGTCTTGCTCAGTTTTATGAACGCGCAGGAAGAGTGCTTTCAATCGGTAAGGAGCAGAGAGAGGGTACCCTTTCGGTAATTGGCGCTGTTTCACCTGCAGGCGGTGATATTTCTGAGCCTGTAACTCAGGCTACACTCAGAATTGTAAAGGTTTTCTGGGGACTTGACTCAGCTCTTGCTTATAAGCGCCATTTCCCTGCAATTAACTGGCTTACAAGCTATTCTCTTTATGCAAACTCAATGGGAGAATGGTTCAATAATAATATTTCACCCGAATGGACAAAGCTTCGTGCAGATTTTATCAGACTTCTTTCTGAAGAGGCTGAGCTTGAAGAAACTGTTAAGCTTGTTGGTATGGATGCAATTTCAGATACCGACAGACTTAAAATGGAAGCTGCGAGAAGCATTCGAGAGGATTTCCTTCATCAGGCTGCATTCCACGAGGTTGATACTTATTCATCTGCAAGCAAGCAGTTCACAATGATGAAGGCGGTATGGAGCTACTACGAAAAGAGTTTTGAAGCGCTCAAAAACGGTGCTGATATAGAAAAAATCTCCCTTATGGAGGTAAGAGAGAAAATCGGCAGACTTAAATACGTTAAGGAAGAAAGCGTTGATGATGAATTCACTGCTATTCTTTCACAGCTTGATAAAGAGTTTGAGGAAACTATGAAGGGAGAGGACGAAGATGCCTAAGGAATACAGAACCATAAGCGAAGTGGCAGGTCCTCTTATGCTTGTTAAAAATGTTGACGGTGTCGCTTACAACGAGCTTGGTGAAATTGAGCTTAAAAACGGTGAGAGACGACGCTGTAAGGTTCTTGAAGTTAATAAGAGTGATGTACTCGTTCAGCTTTTCGAATCAAGCACAGGCATTAATCTTTCAGACAGCAAGGTGCGTTTTCTCGGTAAACAGATGGAGCTTGCAGTTTCTGAGGATATGCTCGGCAGAGTTTTCGACGGCCTCGGCAGACCTATCGACGGTGGTCCGTCAATTATACCCGAAAAGAGAATGGACGTTAACGGTCTTCCGATCAATCCTGTAAGACGTGACTATCCCAATGAATTCATACAAACAGGTGTTTCTGCTATTGACGGCCTTAACACCCTTGTTCGCGGTCAGAAGCTTCCGATTTTTTCAGCTTCAGGTCTTCCTCATTCAGAGCTTGCAGCACAGATTGCACGTCAGGCAAAAACTCTTAAAGACAGTGAGAAATTTGCTGTTGTTTTCTGCGCTATGGGTATAACCTTTGAGGAAGCCGATTACTTTACTGAATCCTTCAGAAAAACCGGTGCTTTACAAAGAACTGTAATGTTCCAGAATCTTGCAAACGACCCTGCAATTGAAAGAATAGCTGCTCCTAAAATGGCAATGACAGCTGCTGAATATCTTGCATTTGAAAAGGGTATGCATGTTCTTGTAATAATGACCGACATAACCAACTATGCTGATGCGCTCAGAGAAATTTCTTCAGCTAAAAAGGAAGTGCCCGGCAGAAGAGGTTATCCCGGATATATGTACACTGACCTTGCTTCAATTTACGAAAGAGCAGGCAGACAAAAGGATTGTAGCGGTTCAATTACTCTTATTCCTATTCTTACAATGCCTGAGGATGACAAAACTCATCCCATTCCCGACCTTACAGGTTACATTACCGAAGGGCAGATTATACTTTCAAGAGAGCTTTTCAGAAAAGGCGTAACTCCACCCGTTGATGTTCTTTCATCACTTTCAAGACTTAAGGATAAAGGTATCGGTGAGGGAAAAACAAGAAGTGACCACAGAGATACAATGAATCAGCTTTTCTCATTTTATGCAAGAGGTAAGGACGCAAAAGAGCTTATGACAATTCTCGGTGAATCAGCTCTTACACCTATTGACAGAAAGTATGCTGAATTTGCTGAAAGGTTTGAGGAGGAATATGTTTCTCAGGGCACTGAAACAGGCAGAGAAATTACAGAAACTCTTTCAATCGGCTGGAAGCTTCTGTCAATTCTTCCGAAGTCAGAGCTTAAAAGAATTTCGGAAGAATATCTTGATAAGTACTATCTTAAAAAGTAGGTGCTTTTATGGCGGTTATGAATGTTAACCCCACGAGAATGGAGCTTTCAAGGCTTAAGAAAAAGCTCGTTTCTCTCAAAAGGGGACATAAGATATTAAAAGATAAGCGTGATGAGCTTATGCGTCAGTTTCTTTTGCTTGTAAAAGAGAATAAGGAGCTTCGTATCAAGGTTGAAAAAGGTATAACTGAAGCAAATCTTCATATGGCTCTTGCTAACGGTATTATGAGCAAAGAGGAAATGGAAGTTGCTCTTATGATGCCTACACAGAAGGTAAGCCTTGATGTAAAGAAAAGATCAGTAATGAGCGTTGATGTGCCTTCGTTTGAGCTTCAGCTTAAATCAGGAGATAAGTCTGATGTTTATTCATATGGCTTTGCTTTTACCTCAAGTGAGCTTGACAGCGGTGTAAAAAGTCTTACAGACATTCTTCCTGATATGTTAAGACTTGCTGAGGTTGAAAAGACCTGCCAGCTGCTTTCATCTGAAATCGAAAGAACAAGACGAAGAGTAAATGCTCTTGAGCACGTGCTTATACCTGACCACGAAGAAACGATCAGATATATTTCAATGAAGCTTGATGAAAATGAAAGAAGCACCACAACAAGACTAATGAAAGTCAAGGATATGGTGCTGCAGAAGTCACACAGTTATATATGAACGAAAAAGAATTACTTTTATCCCGCGCGAGAGAGCTTAAGGAGCGCTCAGCAGATAATTCAATGATTGTTGCAACTAATTTTCTTTCGCCGGATGAGAGAAGTGCTGTAAGCATAATTGAGAAAGAAAACAACAAATATGTTTCTACCTTTTATTACGGCGGATTTCCTGATGCAGAAAGAACAGCTGCAGTTTTTGTACCGGTTTTTTATGAGATTTCAGATATTGATTCTTTTATGAAAGAGAACCCTGATGAAAATCCGTTTCAGCTGATTGAGTGCACTAAAGATAAGTTTACTCAGATGTCACACAGAGATTATCTCGGTTCACTTATGGCTCTTGGTATAAAACGCGAAATGGTGGGAGATATTGTTGTAACTGAAAGCGGCTGCCATTTTTTCGCTGTAAAAAGTGTAGCAGGATATATCTGTGAAAATCTTAAGCGGACAGGCAGAGGCTCAGTTAATTGCAGTATTATTGATATTGAGAATCTTCCGCAAAGCGAAGATAACGGAAAAACCGTGTTTTCCTCTGTAGCTTCTCTCAGACTCGATTGTGTAGTCGCTGCTGCTTTTTCGATGTCACGCACTGCCTCATCTGAAGCAATAAATAAAGGTGTAGTGTATGTAGACAGCGTGCAATGCTTTAAGACTGATTTTATCCTTACTGAAGGCAGCAAAATTGTGCTCAGAGGCAAGGGTAAAGCAATTATTGAAGAAGTTACAGGTCAAAGTAATCTACAAGGAAAGTTGTTTTTCGAGCTAAAAACACTACTTGCACAAAACGAAAA
>JAFOXT010000320.1 GCA_017425745.1 Clostridia bacterium
AAGTGCCAGAAGTCAAAGGCTATGATTGCTGAAGCTAAGCAGATCATCCCCGGCGGTGTACAGCACAACCTTGCATTCAACTATCCGTTCCCCCTTGTTTTCACAAAGGCTGAGGGCGCAAAGCTCTACGATATCGACGGTAACGAATACTATGACTTCCTCCAGGCAGGCGGTCCTACAGTACTCGGTTCAAACCCCCAGATCGTTCGTGATCAGGTTATCGACCTTCTTAACACATGCGGTCCTTCAACAGGTCTTTTCCACGAGTTCGAATACAAACTCGCTAAGAAAATTTCAGATTCAGTTCCCACAGTAGATATGTTCCGTATGCTCGGTTCAGGTACAGAAGCTTGTATGGTAGCTTGCCGTGTTGCAAGACTTGCAACAAAGAAAAAGCACATCCTCAAGATGGGTGGCGCTTACCACGGTTGGTCAGATCAGCTCGGTTACGGTATCCGTGTTCCCGGCTCAAAGTTCACACAGGCTAGCGGTGTTCCCATGCGTCTTATGAGAGACACTCAGGAATTCTATCCCGGTGACCTTAACGACCTTGAAAGAAAGCTTCGCAGAAACCAGCTCAACGGCGGTACAGCTGCAGTATTCATTGAACCCATCGGTCCCGAAAGCGGTACTCGTCCTCTTGATTTCGAATTCAACAAGGGCGTTGAAAGACTTTGCCGTAAGTATGGCGCACTCCTTATCTTCGATGAAGTTGTAACAGGCTTCCGTATCGGTATGGCAGGTGCTCAGGGTTACTTCGGTGTTGAACCCGACCTTACAATCTTCGGTAAGGTAATCGCTGGTGGTTATCCCGGTGCAGGCGGTATCGGCGGTAAGAGAGAATACATGAAGTACATGGGTGCAGGTCTTGATGCAAGCGGCATGAAGATCAAGAAGGCATTCTGTGGCGGTACAATGGCTGCTACTCCCATTTCATGTGTTGCAGGTTACTACACACTTGAAGAAATCGACAAGCAGAACGCTTGCCAGAAGGCTGGTCTTATGGGTGACAGACTTACAGCAGGTCTCAACCAGATTATCGACAAGTACAACCTTCCCTTCGTAGCATTCAACCAGGGTTCAGTTTGCCACATGGAAACAGTTGCTACACTTGCTTTCTCAATTGACTGGAGCAAGCCCTGGACAATTCCCGGCGTAATCAAGGAAACAAGCAAGCGTAAGGCTGAAATGACTCACATGGGTGCTGCTTATATGGCAGAAGGTCTTGTAACTCTCGCAGGCTCAAGACTTTACACTTCAGCTGCTTATGACGAAGCTATGATTGACGATGCTCTTGCTCGTTTCGACAAGGTATTCTCAAACATCAGCGTAGTTGAGTAATTAACTCTCATACATAAAATTAAAAGGGCAGGATCACTCCTGCCCTGCTTATACTAATATAAAGAGGTGTAAATATGGACATCTTAGAAGCTAAAAGAATAGTTGTTGAGGCAGGTAAGCAGCTTGTTGCTACAGGCCTTATTGCAAGAACATGGGGTAACGTAAGCTGCAAGGTAAGCGATACTCAGTTTGTAATCACTCCCTCGGGCCGTGCTTACGAATCACTCACAGAGGATGACATTGTTCTTGTTAATATGGAAGACCTTTCATACGAAGGCGATATCAAGCCCTCAAGCGAAAAGGGTATCCATGCACAGTGCTATCTTCACAAGCCCGAAATCGGCTTTGTAATTCATACTCATCAGGCTAATGCTTCCGTTGTTTCAGCTCTCGGCTGTGATATCAACAACATCGAAGGCTACTCAAAGGAAATTGTTGGTGACAACATTACAGTAAGCTCATACGGTCTTCCCGGTACAGGCAAGCTCAGAAAGGGCGTAATCGCTGCTCTTGAACGTTCAGATTCAAAGGCAATTATCCTTAAGCACCACGGTGCAGTTTGCATGGGTACAGACTATGACGACGCTTTCAAGGTAGCAAACGAAGTTGAAAAAATCTGCGAAAACTTTGTTTTTGAAAAGTACAGTGAGTTCGTTGGCAAGAAGGCTGAAGCTTTCTCAGAGGTTTACGACTACATTGTATCTGTAAAGAAGAGAGCAGACGATATGGCTGCTGCAAAGCTTACAGCTTATGACAGTGAACGCTTTGACGACGTTATGATTTTCAGAGACAAGGAAGGCAAGGAAGTTGCTACAATCGGTCTTTGTGACAAGTGTGACGAGCTTCTCAGCGGTGACAAGTACTTCTCAGAGGCTGATATGCACAAGGCAATTTACAACAAGCGTGAAGACATCGGTGCTATTGTACATTCAGACAAGGAAGGCATTACTGCTGCTTCAAAAATCGGACAGACAATCAAGCCCGCACTTGACGACTTCGCTCAGATTGTTGGCGTAACAGTAAGATGCGCTGAGTTTGACCCCAACGATACACTCAAGTCAGCTAAAAAGGTTGCTAAAAAGCTTGGCGGTAAGAGCAGAAACGCTGTTCTCCTTAAGGATAACGGTGCAGTTTGCTGCGGCCCTAACAAGGAAGAAGCACTTGCAACTGAAATGGTTATGGAAAAGAACTGCAAGACAATGCTTTCAGGCGGTCTTTTCGGTGAAGGCAAGACTATCGGCAAATTCGACAGTGTTCTTATGAACTTCATCTACAGAGTAAAATACTCAAAGCAGAAATAAATTTTTAAAGTCAGGAGGTGTTTTGATTTTTTCAAAGCACCTCTTTGCGCTTTTAAGGAGAGAATTATATGAAAAAAACAACAGCAATATTGCTTTCAACAGTTATTATGTTGACATTTATGCTTCCGGCAGGAGCAATCTTTTTCGGAAAAGAGCCTACGGTTACAGATAAAACTCTTCGCTTTTCTAAAGATGGTAAATTTACAGTTTTGCAGATTTCCGATATTCAGGACTGTCTGCTTTTCAGAGATATGACAAAACAGTTCATCATCCACCTTCTTGATACTGTGAAGCCGGACCTTGTTGTACTTACAGGCGACAATATCGGCCCCAATACCTGCTTTACAAAGGGAATGACAAAGCTCACCTTTGACTGCTTTATGAACATTTTTGAAGAGAGAGGCGTAAAAGTTGCTTCTGTTTTCGGTAACCACGATGCAGACCGAAATTCTCTTAACAAGGATGAACAGCTTGAGCTTTACAATATGTATTCCTGTTACATCGGCGGTGATGTAGCCGAGCTTTCAGGTGCAGGCACCTACAGATTACCAGTTCTTGCATCAGACAGTGATAAAACTGCTTTTAATCTCTGGTTCTTTGATTCAGGTGCGGATAACGATGAAAACGACCTTGGCGGTTACGGTTGTGTACACAAGGATCAGATAGATTGGTACATAAACGAGGAAAAGGCTCTCACTGAAGCTAACGGCGGTGTGCCCGTGCCCTCAATGGCTTTTCAGCATATAATTGTGCCTGAGGTTTACGATGTTCTTGAAAAAACAGATAAGCCCGAAGAAGAAGCCGCAAACGGTAAGCTTGTTGCAGAGTATAAGGGTAATTTTTATGTGTTCCCTGAAAAGTATGTTGATGAAGAAACACACTTCAGCGAAACACCCTGTCCGCCGTTTTACAGCAACGGTCAGGCAGATGCTCTTGTTGATACAGGCAAAGTTCTCGGTATTGTAAGCGGTCACGACCACAAAAACAGCTTTGTAATTCCTTATAGAGGAATGGATATTATTCAGAGCCCCACAAGCTCCTTCGGTTCATACGGTGATTTCAACCGCGGTGCAAGAGTGTTTACTTTTGACGAAAGTAATCTTTCTGATTATGAAACTGATATGATTTTTATGACAGAATTTTTTGATATGGACGATCCCGCGGTGTATAACCGTTTTGTGTATAATAGTGAAGGCGGAAATATCCATATTGGCGAAATGCTTCTTGCAATGCTGAAGTTTGCATTTTATAAGCTTCTTCAGGAAGTACAGCTTATAACAGGAAAGCTTAGTTAAGGAGATAAAATCATTTAAGAGAGGATGAATTAAAGCAGGGAGTAAAACTCCCTGCTTCAGACTGTCGATAAACGCACAAGAACAACAATCTCCTTAGTAAAGAGATAAAACGTAA
>JAFOXT010000321.1 GCA_017425745.1 Clostridia bacterium
AACATAAATGGTGAGGTGACCTGCCTTTCTGCCCATTTCATTTATGTCATAAATTGCATCAGGTACAAGAGCTTCAGTAACAATAGCATAAGAGGGAACATCAAAGTTATCCTTATATTCTTCGGGTATAAACTCAATGTCACCGTAGCCGATGTCTGAATTGTAGGGGAATAGGGTACTGTTCAGCACTCTGTCAACGGCTTCACGGTATTCTTTATTAATTCTCTGTGCTGTGTTTTCACCGGTGAGAACACTGTACTCATAGGTGTCATAATGTACCTTGCCGAAAAAATCAATCCTCAACTCGAAATCACTGTCAATACTTCTCGGTGAATATATCTTTGCGTAGTAGCCGCCCACCTTGAAGTCGTATCTGACATCTCTGATGAGAAAATCTCCTTCAGGGTATGTTTCGCTTATATATTTTTCAGCGCTTCTGTTTGCAAGAAATTTGCTTATGGGGTTGCCTACAAGGGCGTTTGCAAAAAATCCTATACCGCCAATGAGTGCAAGGGCAAGAATAAAAGCGGTTATTTTAAGAGCTTTTCGTTTCATTTTTTATTTCTCCTTTCTGAAAGCAAAGTGAAGAAGATACGCAATAAGTGAGCCGATAAAGGCAAAGAGCATATAAATGAGAGTCCACAAAACTGCTGACATCGGGTCAACTGAGAGAATTCCGAAAATCATAGCAAATATATTAACACCAACAAGCAGAACGGGGAGCTTATAAATTACCTGCCATTTGAAGGTTGCGTAGCTGAAAGCACCAACAAGAGGCATTATAAGGCTGTTATACATCATTTTTTCCTCTGCAGTGTAGCTGAAGCCGAGGAGAATGAAAAGAATAATCAGCATATACGAAAATCCGTAAAGCTGTCTGTTAAGCTTTTTTGCAGCTTTTCTGAAGGGTCTCATTTCGTTCTCTGAAATAATTTCAGGTGTGCTGATAAGAGCTTCACTTTTAAGAATATCAAGCTCGTTTCTGCAGTCTTCGCACTCTTTCAGGTGCTCGTTTATGAAAAGCTTTGTTTCCTCGCTTACCATATCTTCAATGTATAAGGGGAGAAGGTCTTTTACTATTGCACATTCTTTCAAATCAATCAGCCTCCAATCTTTCTTTAATCATTTTGCGTGTACGGTGATAGGTGACACATGCCCAGTTTTCGCTTTTTCCGTAGAGGGCTCCGATTTCCTTAAAGCTTAGCTCTGCATAAAACCGCCACATAAAAACATCCTTGTAGGGATCACCAAGCTCCATAAGAATTTTCTGCACTCTAAGAGCTTCACTGTGCTCCTGCACTCTGTCGGAAAGGCTTTTGTCTTCAGAAAGAGAAAGCACATTTTCGTTCAGTTCACCGTTCCTGTCGGGACTGTTTTTCTTTATGTAGGAGAAGTAGCAGTTTTTTGCAATCTGACAGAGCCACACTCTGATTTCACAGTCACCGCGAAAGGAATCAATTGACTTTATTGCTTTGAGAAAGGTTTCACTTGTGATGTCTTCTGCAATGTGTTCGTCACCTGAAAGCTTCAGAATGTATCGATAAACATCTGTGAAGTGCTTTTTATAAATTTCTTCAAAATCTGCCACCTTATCACCTCCTTACATCTATAAGACTCCTGAAAGAACGAAATCTTACAAAATATTTTACTTTTTTATTATAGCATAATATTTATGAAGTTGAAAGAGAAAGTCGTAGTATCATTTTTGGTTGACAAACTTCAGTAAGAATAATATAATGTTACTGATATAACCAATAGGCGACGTGAGGCGGTTAGCATGCTCCTTCCGGAAGGAGGTGGACAGCATGCCAATTACTTTTACATTTCATGTAGGT
>JAFOXT010000322.1 GCA_017425745.1 Clostridia bacterium
TGTAGCACATAATAAAAATTTTTTCAACCTTTATAATATGGTATAAGGTTTAATTTTACTTTAAGAATTTCAAATCCTGATTGCTATGCTTATTTTGGAAGGTTTATTTTTCCCGCCTTTATGTTTTGTTTACTTTTGTCATAACCGACAAAAGTAAAAGCCACGCAGCTTGAGCAACCAACGTATATTCAAATATAAAAAGAAGCCCCCAAAAAGGAGCTTCTTAAACAGTTTCTGATTATGCGTTTTTCTCAGTGAGTCTGCCTGTGAAAGCAAAGAATTCCTTAATCCAGTTAACAAATGCCTTTGCAAGTGCAACAAGCTTTTCAAGAATGTTTGCAGGTCTGTCATATGACTTGTCTGTGTTCCAGGGTTCAATGTCACAGTTGTCTTTTGTCATAGGATAGCCGTTGCCGGTTTCCTTGTCATACATGATGAACTGTGATAAATCAAAGTCATCAATTGTAAGCTGTTCATCAGCTGTAACAACCTGGAAAAGAAGTGCTGATTCAAGGTCAGTCCATGTTGAGTGTGAAATACCCTTTGTGAACCATGTGTATTTGGGGAAGAGACAGGTTGAAGCATCAACATGTCTGTCAGGTGAGATGTATTTGTCATCGCCTGTCTTTGCCTTTTCAGCAATGTATTCATCTGAGAATCTGTCGTAAATAGTTGTAGTGGTTGCACCGAATGATGCCTTTTCAACTGTAACGTACTGGTCAGCTACCATATCCTTTGATTCAATAACGGGAGCAATCTGGTAACCGTACTTTGCGATTATACCAATTTTAACACCGTCTTCCGCAGCAGCCTTAAGAAGATTATCCATTTCGCACACAACATTTTTATGATAGTTATCAACTTTTTTAATAAGTCCTGCATACTTTACGCGTTCAGCACTACCTTCAGGACCGAACACACCTGTAAGTGCATCTTCATAATCCTCGGGAGTTACAAGTGCCCAATAACCGGGCCATGTGAAGAATGTTGCTCTTGAGCCTGCAGCAAATACGCCTGCAGCAAGCTTTTTGTGTGCAGCAGTTTCTTCAAGGTCAAAGCCAACCGCTGTAAGAGTTCTTGCAAGAAGGTCAACAGTTGCAAGAACAAATGAATCAAGACCCATTGTACCATCGTTTTTGAGGTCGCTGAGCATTCTGTTAAGTGCTGTAAGGTCAATGTCTGACTTGCCGCTGATCATTTCGCTTACAAGCTCAGCACCTGCAGCAACACTGCCGTCGAATGAAATGCCGTGGAGTGAGCCTGTGCCGTACTTATCAATATATGCCATAAGCACGCTTGTACCAAGGCATCTCGCAATTACAGCTACCTTTGGTTTTTGTGTTGTTGTTTTAATTGCTTCAATGTAAGCAGCAAATTCATCAGCTGTTTTGTAAGGATCCTGTCTCCAGTCATACCAGAACTGATAGTCGCGGTAGTGGTATTCGCCGTTAACTTCTTTAGTGTCACGTGCTGCAAACTCTGCCATCTGCTTTCTTCTGTCAGGATGTACGTCTGAACCGTTAATATTTTCACCGTCGTCGCTGTAGCGTGACTTTGCAAAAATTCTGCTCATTTCCTGTTCAAGAACTGCATAGAAGTTATCCCATTCATCCTTAGCAAGACCTTCAGCGAAGAAAGGCTTAACCATATTGATAAGAGATTCGCCGAGAGAGTCCTTCGCACTGCTCATAAGCTGATCAACGATTTCACTGAAATGGAAAATCTTTTCTGTGCCGTCTGCGTTGTAGAGAGGTTCACCGTCACCGTAAATTGTAATTACGGGAACATCTCCGCCGGTTAATCTGAGGTCAAATGCTGCTGCAGGCATTACAAGAGTAAAAGCCATTACCAGCACAAGTAAAAGAGAAATTAATTTTTTCATAGTGTGTTGTCTCCTTTATGTAAATTTTAACAGTAACACTTTACCAAAGATTTATTACCGTTTTGTTAACA
>JAFOXT010000323.1 GCA_017425745.1 Clostridia bacterium
TGCAAGTGAACCGAAGGCAGTTGAAACCATATCACTCATTACGTCGCCGTCATAGTTCTTACAAGCCCAGATATAACCGCCCTTTGAACGGATAACTCTCGCAACTGCGTCGTCGATAAGGGTGTAGAAGTATTCGATGCCTGCCTTTTCAAAATCTTCCTTGTAGTTTTCATTGTAGATTTCTTCAAAGATAAGCTTGAAGGTCTGGTCATACTTCTTTGAAATTGTGTCCTTTGTTGAGAACCAGAGGTCCTGCTTTGTTGAAAGGGCATATTTGAAGCAGGAATGAGCAAATGAACGGATTGATGTATCCTTATTGTACATACCCTGAAGTACACCGCCACATTCAAAGTCATAAATTGTTGCTCTTTCAACTTCACCGTCTTCACTTGTGAAAACAAGCTCAGCCTTACCGGGCTTTGTGGGACGGAATTCGGTTGACTTATAAACATCACCGTAAGCGTGACGGGCAATTGTAATGGGCGCTTCCCAGGTTCTTACTGTGGGCTTTACACCACTTACAAGAATAGGTGTTCTGAAAACTGTACCGTCAAGAATTGCTCTGATAGTGCCGTTGGGGCTCTTCCACATTTCCTTGAGCTTATACTCTTCAACTCTCTGTGCGTTAGGGGTGATTGTTGCACACTTAACACCAACGTGGTATTTTTTGATTGCTTCACCTGCGTCGATACTTACCTGGTCGTTTGTTTCGTCACGGTAAGGAAGTCCCAGGTCATAGTATTCTGTGTTAAGCTCAACAAAGGGTGAAAGAAGCTCATCCTTAATCATTTTCCAGATGATTCTGGTCATTTCGTCGCCGTCCATCTCGACGATTTTACCCATTTTTATTTTATCCATTTTGGTTTGCACTCCTTTTAAGTGAAATATAAAATCAATTTTAGCAGATTATTTCTTATTGGTCAAGGTATAAGCGAAAAAAACTCTCTGCCCTCATCATAAGAGACGGCAGAGAGCTATTTTATTTACTGAAAATTTCACCCAAAAGCTCGGGCTTTCTTGTTGTGATATTGTCAGGACAGAGTGAAAGCGCCTTATAAAGCTCTTTTTCAGTCTTTATAGTCCAGATTGAAACAAGCAGACCTTCTTCATGGAAAGTGTCTATAATAAGCTCAGAGGCGTTTTTATGGTTGAAATTGATACCTACCGCACCGCAGCTTTTTACTTTATCAACAAGGGTGAGAACATAGTCCTTATTCTGCTTTTCAGGAGCAACATTAACCTTCATATTAAGGAAGTAAGAAATCTTCGGGCTGTCCTTTCTTGCAGCAGGCACGAACTTTTCTTCAATGCCTGTATAGAAAATCTGATCAAGCACACCGTATTTTTCAGCAAGGACTTCAACCTGCTTCAGGTTGGTGGTAATCTTCACGTCAACGTTACACTTGATATCAGGGTGCTTACTGAGAAGCTCGAAAGCCTCTTCAAGTGTAACCTCACCGCCTTTAGGCTCGTCGTGTGAAAGTACAGGAGAATTGTTTTTATCGAATCTAAGGTCAAACTCAACAATGTCAGCACCGTTTTTTATGCCTGCTTCCATAGCTTCAAGGGAGTTATCCATTGTTCCGCTGCAGCCTGTATGTGCAGTGAGAGTGCAGTCTCCCAGAAGAGAAGAAACAATTTTATTAAGCTTCTTGGGTTTCTTTGTGGTAATATTGTCCGCACCGAGAGAAAGCGCCTTCAGCATTGACTTTTCATCGTTGCAGGTATAAAGAGAAACAAGCAGTCCTTCTTTATGAAAAGCATCAACAAGCTCCTTTGTACAAGGCTTGTAGCTCATATTGATACCGATTGCTCCGTGCTTTTTGGTTTCGCTTACAAGAAAATCTATGTAGCCCTTTCTGAGCATTTTTAATCTTGTTACGGTTGCGTTATAGTAGAAAGGTATTTCAGGTGTATCTCTTTTAGCAGAAACAAGCTTTTCCTTTTCTATGCCGGTATAAAGAATTCTCTTTTCAACACCGTGCTTTTTTGCAAGCTCATAA
>JAFOXT010000324.1 GCA_017425745.1 Clostridia bacterium
GCTTCAGATTCTCAAGCCCTCAAAAAGGCACCTTATCTTCTGCATAGGTCTTACACTCTTTGCCTGCTGTGACTGCTGTGTAGGTATAACAAACCTTGAGCCCTCCTTTATGTCAGAGGCAATGATAAGAAATGCAAGTATTGCAACCTGGATTTTCTATTTGCCCAGCCAGCTTCTTATCCTTTCAACAACAGAGGCATTCAAAACAAAAAAATCATAAATAATCAGTTTTTTAAACAGCTTCCGCGTCAAAAATGTCTGCGGAAGCCTTTTTTACTTGTTAAGATATACGAAAAATCAGGCTTGCTTTTGGTAAAATGGGAAAAAGAATGAAAAGCTGTGCAAAAAAATCAGAATTTTTGTAGATTTTTTCGTTTTGATGTGTTATTATAATCAGTGGATAACTATACGCATTTTGGGTATGTATAGAGTTCAGAATTGTTTTAAAAATCCGCTAAAGGAGGATAAAAACCAATGCTTAAAAAAATCAGCAAAATCCCGTTTCAGGACACACCTGAGCAGGCTGCAAAGCTTGACGCTATAATTGCAGAATGCACAGGCGACGTAAGCATGCTTATGCATGTAATGCAGGAAGCTCAGTCAATCTATGGCTACCTTCCCTTCGAAATCCAGCAGAAAATCGCTGACGGAATGAAAGTACCTCTTGAAAAGGTTTACGGAGTTGCTACTTTCTATGCTCAGTTTGCACTTTCACCTAAGGGTAAGTTTGACATCTCTGTTTGTCTTGGCACAGCTTGCTACGTAAAGGGTGCTCAGGAGCTTCTCGATGAGCTTTCAGCTCAGCTCGGAATCGGCCCTGAAGAATGCACTGCAGACGGCGCTTTCTCACTTACAGCTTGCCGTTGCATCGGTGCTTGCGGTCTTGCTCCTGTACTTACAGTTAACGAAGATGTTTACGGTAAGATTACAGCAGCTGACGTTAAGGGTATCCTTGACAAATACCGTTAATGAGAGAGCTTTCTCTTAATGTGCTTGATATTGCTCAGAATTCTGTTGCGGCGAATGCCTCACTTTGTGAAATTGAAGTAATTGAAAGCACGGAAAATAAAGAGCTGTTTATCGGAATTTACGATAACGGCAAGGGTATGACGGAAGAACAGCTCAGAAGCGTCAAAGACCCGTTTTTTACAACAAGAACCACAAGAAAAGTGGGAATGGGTATTCCTCTTTTCAAAATGGCGGCTGAAATGACGGGCGGAAGCTTTGAGATTGAAAGTGAAGTAGGTGTGGGCACAAAGACAAAGGCGGTTTTTAAAACTGACCACCTTGATTTTACTCCCCTTGGAGATATGTGCTCAAGCATAGTGCTTCTTATAACAATGAACACCCATATGGATTTCCTTTACAGATATAAAATTGACGAGAGAGAATTCACGCTTGACACCCGTCAGCTCAAAGAGATTCTCGGTGATGTACCCCTTAATGAGCCGAGTATTGCAAATTGGATTAAAGATTATATCAATCAGAACACAAATCAACTCACGGAGGTGTAATACATTATGAAAACCCTTGAAGAACTTATGGCGCTCAGAGATGCTGCCAAGGCTAAGATGACCGTTCGCGAGGATTCATCAGAAATTACAAGAATTGTTGTAGGTATGGCTACTTGCGGTATCGCTGCAGGTGCAAGACCCGTTCTTAACAAGTTCTCAGAAGAAATTGAAAAGCGTAACCTTACAAACGTTACAGTTACACAGACAGGCTGTATCGGTATGTGCCAGTATGAACCCATTGCTGAAGTAATGGTTCCCGGTAAGGAAAAGGTTACATATGTAAAGCTTACAGAAGAAAAAGTTGCAAAAATTATTGCTGACCATATCGTAAACGGTATTCCCGTTGCTGAATATACAGTTGGCGAAGTAACAAAATAAGGAGGAAAACTAAATGTATCGTTCACACGTGCTGGTTTGCGGCGGTACCGGTTGTACCTCTTCAAACTCACAGAAAATCATTGAAGCTATGGAAGCTGAAATAGCTGCAAAAGGCCTTCAGGACGAAGTACAGGTTATCCGTACAGGTTGTTTCGGTCTTTGTGCTCTCGGCCCCATTATGATTGTTTATCCCGAAGGCTGCTTCTATTCAGAAGTAAAGGTAGAGGATGTTCCTGAAATCGTTGAAGAACACCTTCTCAAGGGCCGTATGGTAAAGAGACTTCTTTACAGTGAAACAGTAACTCCTCAGGAAATCAAGGGCCTTAACGACACCAACTTCTACAAGAAGCAGGAAAGAGTTGCTCTTAAAAACTGCGGTGTTATCAACCCCGAAAACATCGACGAATATATCGCTTACGACGGCTATATGGCTCTTGCTAA
>JAFOXT010000325.1 GCA_017425745.1 Clostridia bacterium
GGTGAAATCTGCCGTGAATTTCAGAATCAGCACAATGAAAATGTAATTTACATTGAAAAAGAAAACGGCGGAGTAAGCTCAGCAAGAAATGCGGGGATGCCTTTTATTGAAGGGAAATATGTGAATTTTCTTGATGCTGATGATAAATGGGAAAAGAATGCTTTCAAAGAGGCGTTTGAATTTTTTGAGGAGCACTATGATGAATTTGATGTGCTTTCCTGCAGAGTGAAAAAGTTTGAAGCCTCAGAAGATTGGCATATTCTCGATTTCAAATTTAAAAAGGGCAGACGGATAGTTGACTTAAGCGATGAAAAAAAGTCCTGCCTTGTGCAGTCGCATACAAGCACTGCGATTATAAAAGCTGAAGCCATAAAGGAAAGCGACCGCTTTGCTGAGGGTGTTAAATTCGGTGAGGACTCAATGTTTATAAACAATATTATTCTAAGAAGGCTGAAGCTTGGTATATTGCCCGAAGCGGTTTATTACTACCGTAAGCGAAAGGATAAAAGCTCTGCAACTCAGCTTCAGTCTGAAGAGGTTGATTATTATGGTGCCTCACCGAAGGCTTACTACAGCTTTCTTACTAAAAAATCAATTGAGCTTTATAATGAGGTTGTGCCTTATATTCAGAATGTACTTGCTTATGATATAGGTTGGCGTGTGCGTGAAGCACCCTCAGAAATTGTTCTTAACAGTAGTGAGCTTTATGAAAGCTATTGCAATCTGCTGAAAACCTATCTTGGTTTAATTGATGAAAAATATATTATCGGCAGCAAGGTGCATAAGAGAATCGGCTATAAAACAGCCCTTGTCCGTCTTCGTGACGGCACAGACTTGCTTTCAGAAACACTTTTCAATAAAGAAAAAGAGGCAATTTTTTATAAGGATATGAGCCTTTTGAAATTGCAGGGTAATCATAAGCTTTGTTTTATAAATGCCTGCAGAATAAAGACAAATCATGAAGCAGGAAAGGCAGTGCTCATTATTGAAGGGCTTATTGCAAGGTGGGTTTTTGATTGCTGCAGGGAGGATAACGTTGACTTAATTATCCGCGCAGGTAAAAAGAAATTCAGGGTTGTGCGCAAGGATTACACCGATATAAAGGATAAGAACTTTTTCAGTGAAGACAGCAGATATTTTTACTTCAGAAAGAAAATTGCTCTTGACGGCTTGCTTGAGGAAAAAGATAAAATAAGACTTAAGCTTTGTCTTACCTTTTCAAAAAAGCCTTATGTAATAAGTGTAAATTACGGTGAGAAAGTCAATGTCAGCTCAAAAGGCAAAAAATACGGAGCTTATCGTATTGTCTGCACAAACAATGCAATATGTCTTAGCAAGGAAGTGAAAACCGATGTATCTTAACCGTACACAGCTTAAATATATTGCTGCTGCAGCTATGCTGCTTGACCATATCGGAATGATGTTTATTCCCGTAAGCACACCTCTCGGCACGCTTTGCAGACTTGCAGGCAGACTTACGGCACCGATTATGTGTATGTTTATTGCCGAGGGCTTCAGATATACAAAATCAAAGGCAAGGTATGCAGCTAGACTTTTAATTTTTGCGCTGATTTCTCAGCCGTTTTATGCTTTTGCACACGGAGAGACTCTGATGACCTCAGACCTTAATATGATTTTCACCTTGTTTTTGTCTTTTGTTATGCTATGCCTTTTTGAAAAGCTTGAAAATAACCTGCTGAAAATTCTTGCGGTATCAGCTATAGTTGTTCTTTCTCAATTCGGCGATTGGGGAATTACTGCACCGCTGTGGGTTCTGGGATTTTACTGCTTTTCAAAAAACAAAAACAAGCAGAC
>JAFOXT010000326.1 GCA_017425745.1 Clostridia bacterium
ATAGCTTCAATGAAAAGACAGAAGAATTTACAGCTACACGTACATGTAGCGTTTGCGGTGCAACTGAAAGTGCAAGCAAGAAAGCAGAAGCTGAAGTTGTAGAACAGGTTACATGTAATAACAAAGGTAAAATTATTTATACAGCAAAGAATATTGTTGACTGGGCTCCAGACCCAGAACCTGTGGAAGTAATAGTACCTCAGCTTCAGCATGAGGACGCTGACAAAGACCATTATTGTGACACTGGTTGCGGCAACGTAACAGGTACTTGTGAAGACATTAACTTTGACCATTACTGTGACTACGGTAGAAACTGTAAGCTTACAGTATATCCTGCACACGAAGATAAGGACAATGACCACAAGTGTGACTACGGTTGTCGTACAAAGGATTTTGCTGCTCACGAATGGAAAGCACACAGCGAAATCGATACAATCAAAACTCCTGCAACTTGTGTATCTCCCGCAATTTACAACAGCCACTGCGAATATTGCGGAAAGATTGTTGAAGGCGCTACTCATACATACGGTGATGTAGATACTGAAAACGGTCACAGATTTGACGGCAAAGCAGTTGCTGTTGAAGGTGACAAGCACGCAGTTAAGTGTACAAACGAAGGCTGTAACGAAATCAAGTATGTAGATTGTAGCTATCAGACAACAAAGATGGTTGCTGCTACTTGTAAGGCTGCAGGTTATAAAGTAGAAAAGTGTCCTATCTGTAAAGCTTCAAAGAGAACAGTTCTTGCAATAGACCCGGAAAATCATGCAGGCGGTACAACAGTTAAGAACGCTTTTGCAGCAACATGTAACACAGACGGTTACACAGGCGATGTGTACTGCCTTGGCTGTGATGTTAAGCTTGAAGACGGTAAGGCAATTACTGCTAATCCCAACATTCATGCTCACGAAAACATGAAGGATTACGACAAGGTTGATTCAACCTGTTCATCAGAAGGCCACGAGGCTTACAGATACTGCGACAAGTGTGGTACTTATGCAGTTGAAAAGGTAACAATTGATAAGAAAGCACACGAGTATGAAGAATATAACTCAAACGGTGACGGAACTCACACAGCAACTTGCGGAAAGTGCGGTGAAACTGAAAAGGTTGCTTGTTCAGGCGGTAAGGCAAACTGTGTAGAGAAGAAGGTTTGTGAATTCTGTAACACAGCTTACGGTGAAGTTGATCTCAGTAACCATAAGACAAGAGTAACTGTTCCTAAGAAGGCTGCTACTTGTCAGGTTGAAGGCTATCTTCCCTATGTTAAGTGCGAAGCTTGTGATACAGCTCTCGAGGCAATTACACCTATCCCCACAGCTGAACATATTTATAGCGGTTGGTCAAAGGTTGCAGGTGAAGATAATCATCAGAAGTATTGTGTAACCTGTGATGAAAAACTCGGAGCAGTTGCTACTCAGAAAGAAGCTTGCTCAGGCGGTTATGCATATTGTAACAAGCTTGCTGCTTGTAAGGTTTGTAAATCAGAGTACGGCACATTTGATCCTGCTCATCACAGATCAACAGTTACAACTCTTGTAGGCGTTAAGGCTGCAACATGTACAGAAGAAGGTTACACAGGTGACGCTTACTACATTTGCTGCTACGATGCAAACAAGACAGTAGCAGAAAATGCATCAGCTTTTGCTGAAAGTGGTACTGCAACTGCAATTGTTGACCACGATTACAGCGTTGTAGTTGAAAACAAGTCAGCTAACTGTCAGGAAGCAGGTTATGCAACTTACAAGTGTGCAACTTGTCCTGCAGGTGCAGAAGAAACAAAAACTGTTAATTTTGAAAGCAACCCGAAGAATCATAAGAGTGCATCAACTGTAATTGTAGGCGAGAAGCCGGCTACTTGTCTTGAAGACGGTTTCACAGGTAATGTTTACTATGATTGTTGCTATGATGCAACTAAGTCAGAAGAAGAAAACAAAGTTGCACTCATGTCAAAGGGTACAGTTATTAAATCCAACGGCGAACATAGCTACAGTGAAGCTTATCCCGAATACATGATTGAAGAAATCATCGTTAAAAAGGATGATGACGGCAATGTGGTTTCAAAACAAGCAATAATCAAAACTGAAACACCTTCATATGAAGAAATGGTTGCAGCAAGACGTGATGACGGTTTCTGGTATCATATTCAGGTATGTACTGTATGCTATGAAATCAAGGAAGAAAGATGTTACTCATACACAAGCGATAACGCTTCATGTATAGCTACTGAAGTTTGTGAAGTTTGTGAAGGTCTTTGCTCACTTAAGAATGAAAAGAAGCACGCTTCACTTGAAAAGGTTGAAGGTAAAGCTGCTACTTGTACAGAAAACGGTATCAAGGATTCTTACAAGTGTAATGATTGCGACAAGCAGTTCTTTGATGCAGCAGGCAGAAATGAAATCACTGATGCTAACAAGGATAAGCTTGTAATCACTGCAAACGGTTCACATACAATTGACAGAAAGAATCAGAAGCCCGTATCAAAGGGTAACGGTACACATGCTTATATCTGCAGCGTTTGTAATGAAGCTGAAATTGTTGAGGATTGCTCAGGCGGTACAGCTACATGTAAGACACTCAAGAGCTGTCAGTACTGTGAAGCTTCCTACGGTGAATTGAACGAACGTAACCACGAAGGCGTTACTATTGAAATCGGCAGAGTTGAGCCTGACAGATGTAAGCCCGGTGTTAAGGGTAAAGTTCAGTATCAGTGCTGTGGCAAGGTAGTTTCAGGCGGTGAAGAAATTCCTGCAACTGAAGAGCACAGCTGGAATGTAGAAACAAGTAAGACTGATAACTGTGCAATGGGTTATACAATCACAAGAACATGTGATGTTTGCGGTACAGTAGAAGTTGAAGATGTTGCTGCAGGTACACATAACCTTACTAAGAAAGTTTATGAATCCGAAAAGGATTGCACAAAGGACAGATACATTTACTATGCATGTACAATTTGTTCACATACAGATGCAGAAGTAACAATCGACGGTGTAACATACAAGTACATTTCTGTTGATGTAATTCCTGCAAGCGGTGAATGTAAGTGGACTGCATGGAACACAGTTAAGGCTACATGTATTGCAGAAGGCAGTCAGTCAAGAAGCTGTATCGTTTGCGGAAATACTGAAAATATTGTACTTCCCATCGTAGCTCATACAGTTGTTGTTGAAGGCGGTTATGCTGCAACATGTGACAAGGCCGGTAAGCAGGAATATGCATACTGTGCAGTTCTCGGTTGTCCTTACGCTAAGGGCGGTAAGCCTATCGGTGCAGTTCCCGGTTATGAAAAGTATGCTAACAGTAAGGGCGAAGTAATCAATGCTCTTAATCACGGCGATTACAACAATGACGATTACTGTGACAACTGCGGCAGATACGAAGGCGTTAATATTGACGGAACAAATTGTAACTGCGTATGCCACAAGCAGAACGGATTTATGAAGCTTATCTACAAGTTTATGCTGTTCTTCTGGAAACTCTTCGGAATCAACAAAACTTGCTGTAGCGCTTCCGTACACTATTAATTCCCATTTATAAAATCAGTACACGGCGAAAGCCGTGTACTTTTTTGTTAATTAACTTTTATTTTTTCAAAAAATCATTGACGGATTGGCTTTTAAGTGGTAGGATATATATGTATGATTATAATTCTGAACGGAGGCAAAAAAATGAAAAAGATTTTATCAGTTTTCTTAGCCATTCTGATAATGGTAACCTCATGTGTTTGCGCTCTCACAGTTTTTGCTGTTGAGCCTTGCGTAGACCACGAAGTAACAACATGGATAAATAACAACAAAAAGAATCATGTTGGTGAATGTACTAAATGTGGCCAGCAGGTAAAGAAGGCACATAATCTTGTTGCCGGAACTGTATTTGCTCCTACTTGTACTGTTGATGGTTATACACATTATACTTGTGTATGCGGTTATGCTGAATCACGCGATGTTGTGAAAGCATCAGGTCACTTTATAAAAAGTGCAACATATGATTATGATGAAAATGATGACGGCATTTTCAATGAGCTTGATATCAATTACACCAAATCATATGAATGTGCAAACAACTGTGGTATGGCTTCTACCAAGGGTACAACAGGTCATTCAAACTATTGTCCCTTATGTGAAAAGTATACTCTTATAGGCAAGAAGGAAGTATATGCTACTTGCACAACAACTGATTATGTTACTTACTATTGCTCAAATTCTGAGTGTGACTCTGAGTTCTTTATAGAAGGTAAGGACATTCTTGACCACAAGTATAAATCACAGGTTGTGGAATCAACCTGTGCAAATGAAGGTTATACCCTTCATACATGTGTGATGTGCGGTGATGCATATAGAGACAACTTTATTCCCAAAAAGCAGCACAAGCCCAACAGAGCAGGTACAGAAGCTACATATACTTATGCAGACGGCAAGTGCACAATTATTGGTTATTGCTCAGCTTGTGATGAGGCAGGCACAGTTAAGGTTGTAAAGGAATATGCAACTGCTGAAAAATGTACAGGCGGATGCGAGTCAGGACTTATCAGCAAGACCGTTACTTTCCCTGCAAACTGTGAAGAGGAAATAAAAATCAAAACCAATTGTAACGCAGCTTGTCCTACTCAGGAAATTACAGCTTTACCCGTAGGTCACTCAGCTGAAACAGTTACATATGAATACCACGATAACGGAACTCTTAAGTCAGTTAAGGTTGACTGCTATAACTGTGGTAAAGGTAAGGATACAAAAGGTGATGAGTACAATACTGCAAGCACCTGTCTTATCTGTGCTTCAATTATCGAAAAGAGAGTTGTTTTTGCTCCCACTTGTGATGCTAACGGTTATACAAGAGTAACTTGTCCTGAATGCGGTGAATACACCGAATCAACAAAGAACAAGCTTACACACGGCGGTAACGAGGCTGAATGGATTTTCAACCGTGAATCAGGTACATATACCTTCAGATCAAACTGTACAAAGGGTGACTGCGGCGGTTACACATTCACTTCTGCAATCGGTACAGCAGGCAAGTGCCTCAGATGCGGAAGAGACTCACTTACATACAAAAAAGTAGTATATTCAGAATGTATGTCAAACGGCTACACAAACGCTGAATGTGCATATTGCGGTTCATACGACGGTTACGATATAAAAACCTCACTTCCTCACGATTATGTTTCAACAAACAGTGCTGCTGACTGTGAAAACGGCGGAGCAACAAAGAACACCTGTAAAAACTGTTACTATACAGTTGAAACAAATAAGACCGAAGCACTCGGCCACATTGGCGGTGTAGAGAAAATTGAATACAACGGCTCCACAAAAACAACAAGCGGTTGGTGTGAGAGATGTAATAATGCTTATACTAAAACTGAAGCTTATGAAGCTTATGAAGATGACTGCGCAAACGGTCATACAAACGGCATCACATCAAGAATAGTTGTTAAGCCTGACTGTGGTAAAGGCGATAGCGGTTATACAAGAGTGTACTGTAAAAATTGTCCTTTAGGTTACTATGATACAAATATTGTTGCAGCTCAGCATAAGTATGGTTCATGGACTATTGTTCTTGAGCCCACTTGTGTAGAATCAGGTATCAGAACAAGAAAGTGTGAGCTTTGCAAGAGCACTGAAGAAGATATAATTCCTGCAAACCAGACTGCAACAGGTGAACCCAAACACAAGTATGTAATTATGGTTAAGGGTATTCCCGCTACATGTACAGAGCCCGGTACTTCAGATGAAATGTACTGCAGCTCATGCGGTGATTACAAGAGATCAGTACCTACAGAACCTTTAGGCCACATTTTTGAGCCGGGCAGCAAGAACAAGGATTTCTGCGACAGATGTGACAGCTATGTTATCGGTGAAGGCGCAGGTGCAGTTTCCTGTGGATGTATGTGCCATAACAGAGACGGTCTTGCTAAGTTCTTCTTCAAGATTATTCTCTTCTTCTGTCAGATTCTTAACATCAATCAGAACTGCGAATGCGGTACAATCCATTATTAATTAAATATCCAAAGCGGTCGGGTTATCCGGCCGCTTTTTTACGCGCAAAATAAATTGGAAATAATATGTAAAAAATCTGTTTTGCCTATTGAATTACATTCTCGTTTTATGTATAATACTATAGAATAGAGTAGTATGGAGTACAAGGAGTAATTTTAAGACTACTTACACAAATTTCTAAAATGAAAGGAAAAATTACTATGCTCAACAACGCACCCACATCAAACAAAAGCATTCTCGACTGGCTCGAAGATAAGCTCGCTCTTGTTAATCCCGATAAGGTAGTTTGGATTGACGGCTCAGACGCTCAGATTGAAGCTCTTCGTGCAGAAGCTTGTGCAACAGGCGAAATGATTAAACTCAATCAGGAACTTCTTCCCGATTGCTATCTTCACAGAACAGCAGTTAATGACGTTGCACGTGTTGAAGGCAGAACCTTTATCTGTGCTCCCACAAAGGAAGATGCAGGCCCCACAAACAACTGGATGGAACCCTCAGAAGCATATGAAATGCTTTACGATATTGCCAAGGACAGCTACAAGGGCAGAACTGCTTATATCATTCCTTACTCAATGGGCCCCGTTGGTTCAGAATTCTCAAAGGCTGGTATCGAACTTACAGACTCAATCTACGTTGTACTTAATATGTGCATCATGACAAGAGTTGGTCTCAACGTTCTCGAAGCTCTCGGCGATAGCAACGACTGGGTAAGAGGTCTTCACTGCCGTTGCGATATCGACGAAGAAAAGAGATATATCTGCCACTTCCCCCAGGACAACACAATTATTTCAGTTAACTCAGGTTACGGCGGAAACGTACTTCTCGGTAAAAAGTGCTTCGCTCTCAGAATCGCTTCAAACCAGGGTAAGAACGAAGGTTGGATGGCTGAACATATGCTCATCCTCGGCATTGAAAAGCCCGACGGTGAAGTTAAGTACATCTGTGCTGCATTCCCCTCAGCTTGCGGTAAGACAAACCTCGCTATGCTCATTCCTCCCGAATACTATTCATCACAGGGCTACAAGGTATGGTGCGTAGGTGACGATATCGCTTGGATCCGTAAGGGTGCAGACGGCAGACTTTATGCTATCAACCCTGAAAACGGCTTCTTCGGTGTTGCTCCCGGTACAAATATGAAGTCAAACCCCAACGCACTTCTTACAACAAAGAAGGGCACAATCTTCACAAACGTTGCTCACAACCTTGATAATAACACAGTATGGTGGGAAGGCCTTGATAAGAATCCTCCCGAAAATGCTATGGAATGGACAGGCAAGCCCTGGAACGGCAAGGTTGACGAAATCAAGGGTGCTCATCCCAACAGCCGTTTCACAGCTCCCGCTAAGAACTGCCCTTGCATCAGCAGTGAGTTCGAAAATCCCAACGGTGTACCCGTATCAGCTATCGTATTCGGTGGCCGTCGTGCTAAGCTTGCTCCTCTTGTATATCAGTCAAGAGACTGGAACCACGGTGTATTCGTAGGTTCAATCATGGCTTCAGAAACAAC